>JBNMOZ010000217.1:0-8881 GCA_051276005.1 Bradymonadia bacterium
CCCAAGCCCAAGTCGGGGCTGTACATGATCACGGTCAGCGCGAAGACCGAAGAGGCCAGCGCGTTGTTGTGGGTGTCCAAGACGCGCATCGTCGCCCGCATGCTGGGCCCAGACTTGGCCGTGGCCGTCTTCAATGGCGACACGCCCGCGGCGAAGGCGACCGTCAAGGTGCGCAGCGCAGACGGGAAGGTCTACACCGGCACCACCGACAGCACGGGCCTGTACCGCTTGACCCTCAAGGCCGCCCAGCCCGTCACGATCCTGGCGAACCATCGCGGCGCCCCCGCGATGTTGGCGGTTGATCAACGCAACCAGACGCTGCCCGAGCCCGAGCTGCGCATGGCCGTCGAAGCCGACCGGCCCGTGTATCGCCCCGGCGATCGCGTCGGGCTGCGCATCGTCGCGCGTAAAGGCGATGTGCCGGCGCAGGGCACCTTCCGCATCTGGCTCGACGGCACGCATCGCATGGGCGAGACCACGGTCGAGGCGTCCAAGTACGGCACGATCGTGACCGAGCTACGCGTGCCCGGTGCGGGCTTCATCGAAGAGACCGGGCGGCGCACGATCGCCGTCATGGTGCAGGGCCCCGGCGAAGACACCCCGAGCAACGTGATGACGGTGACCGTCGCGCCATCGAGCGCCCAGATGCGCACCGTTGACGTGCTGCATGAAGGCGCCATCGCCGTCGTTCAGGTGCGCGAAGCAGACGGCCGGCCCGCTGTGGGCGCCCCCGTCTTCATCACCGCCGACGGACAGCCCAACGCCGACAAGACGCCGCGCATGACCGACGCGCTTGGCCAGGTGCGCGTGCAAGGCCCGCCGGCCATGCTCACCTGGTCGGTGCGCGCCAAGTTGGGCACGACCGACATCGTCGCCGCGCGCGGCCGCACGCTGTCCACCGACGGCGCGCTGATGATCGAGGTCGACGACGTGCCCGTGGGCGCATCACCGACGCTGCGCATGCAGGCACCTGACGGCAACTACACCGTGTATTGGGCGGCCGTACGCTCGACCTCGGAGCCCGTCGCGCTGCCCGAAGATCCGTTCATCCCGCGCTTCGTTGAAGGCCTGACCGGCGCGAGCGGCGCCCTCGCTGTCGACAAGACGCGCCCGGTCTATACGACGCGCCCGAAGTCACGCGCGCTGGTCGTCAAGGATGGCCGCGCCGAGTTGGCGTTGGCCGACGTCGCGTCCGGTCGATGGCGCGCCTGGGTGCACCGCACGGGCGGCTTGGGCGCGGCCGAGGCTGACTTCAGGGTCGGCGGCACCGAGGTCGGGTTGAGCGGGGTTGGCCCCGCGCGGGCTGGGGCAAAGCTGGCCATCGGCCTCAGCGGACCCCGACCGGCGCTTGTTGTCGCCGGATCCGACCGCATCATGGGCGCGGCCGTGCTCACCCCCGGCGCACAGACCACGTGGGCGACCGACGCCCGCTGGCGCAACGCGCAGGTGCACGCCCTCGACAGCGCGGGCCACGCCACCTCGAAGCAGGCACCGATCGATCCCAGCCTCGCGATCGACGTGACCACCCGCAGCGCAGGCGGCACCTGGCAGATCTCGGGACGCGTCACCGATGGCGCCGGCGCACCGGCCGACGCTGAAGTGAGCCTGCGCATCATCGACGAGCGCCTGATCGACAGCCGCATGTCGCCCCAGGACGCCGGGCTCGCGCTGTTCACCGACCTGCCCGACCATGCCGCCTCTGCCGCGGTCTTCGAGATCGTGCACCGCGTTCTCGCTGAGCCCATCTCGGCACAGCTGCTCGCCGAGTCGCGCCGCGCCCAAGAGAAGAAGCGCGCCCGGCAAGCGGCGAGCGGCAAGTTCGGCAACGCGTTCGGCAGCGTCTTGGCCGAGGCGCCCCTTCAGTCGCAGGGCTTCGGCGGCTTGGGCATGGTTGGCCACGGACGCGGCGGCGGCGGGATGGGCCGTGGGGGCGTGCGCGCCCAGGCCCGATTGGGCAAACCGAGCGTCCGCAACGCCCGCCTGCAGGGGGAGCGCGAGCGCGTGCTCTGGGCCGTCGTGCCCACCGACAAGGACGGCCGCGTACAGGTCACGGTGCCCCGCCCCGGCCCCGCGTCGCGGTGGCGCCTCGACGTCGTCGCCATCGGCGCTCAGGCTCGCGGCGAGGCGCGCAAGGCGCTCTCGACCCAGACCGACACCCGCATGCATGTGGTGCAGCCCGGCGCCGCCAACCCGGGCGATCGGCTGACCGCCCGCGTCGCCGTTCGCCATGGCGGCAAGACGCCCGTCACGGCCACGCTCACCATCGGCGACAAGGCCAGCACGCTGACGCTCGCGCCGGGCACCGGCACCCTGGTCTCGGCGGGCCCCTTCGCGCCCGGCGCCGTCGTGCCCATCACCCTGAAGCTCGCCGGCGTCTTGATCGCCGAGCAAACCTGGCGCGTGCCGGTGCAAGCCGGTGCGCCTGACAAGGCGGGGCGCGTGTTGACCGTCGCGGCCGGACCGGGCGGCGCGCCCCCGACCAGCTGGTTGGCGTTGCGTGGCCCCAATGTCTGGCAGACCGCCGGCCAGGCAGCCGCCGCTGGTCGCGCCACTTGGGCTGCGTTGCCCACCGCGACCGGCGCTCAGAAGATCGCCCTCCAAGCGCGGCTGCGCGCGACGTATGACGCGCTGGGGCAACTGCGCGCCAGTGGACCCCTCGATGCGGCCGCGGTGCTGCACTTCATGGCCGACGTCAAAGAGCGCTTCGCGGTGCCGCGCGGCGATCTTGAGGCGCTGAGCGGGCGCATCGGCAACCCCGGCACCGAGGCCACCGATCGCCTCGCCGTGCTGCACGCCCGCGTCGCGGCCGGCATCAAGGTCGACGACTCGATCATCGCGCGGTTGATGCGCGCCGAGCTGTCCGATGAGAACGCCGGCCGACTCGCGCGGGTGCTGATCGCGCTCAAGCGCGCCGACGACGCCAAGCCGCTCGTGCGCGGGCCAGGCCCACAGGCCGTCATCGCGCGCCGGGCGCTCACCCAATCGGCCGACGCGAAGCCGGTCTTGTCGACGCCTCCGCCCCCGGTCGACGCCCCGGCGCTCGCCGATTGGATCCGCGCGGTCGCGCGCTCAGGCCGCCCGGGCAAGGGTCGCATCGACGTGCGCGTGGGCGGCACTGTTGTGGGCGCCATCGACGCCGCCACCGGTGGCGCGGTGCAGGTGGTCTCGGCTGGCGCGGCCGACTCGGCCGGCCTGCAGACGATCAGCTGGCGCAGCAACTCGACGCCCAAGGGCGCCGTCGATCTGCGCACCTTGCGGCTGCCCCGCGACCTGTCCGGCGTCGCCGCGCGCAGCAGCGAGCCCTGGCCCGCGAACCCATCGAGGCCGACGAGTCGTTTGCTGGGTTTGGGCGACGTGCTGATCCTCGATCGCAGCCCACCCGCGACCTGGAATGTGCCCGGCGGCTTCGAGCGCGTCAGCGGCAACCGACTGCGCGCCGTGCTGCCCGGCACGATCACCCTCGAGGGTCTGGTCGACGCCCGCGCCGGCGCGGTGCGGCCTTTGTCGGTCACGATCCAGGCCGACTCCCCGGCCACCGGCGTGCCGAAGGCGTTCGCGCTGACCCGCGCAGAAGAGGCGCGCGGCAGCGGTCAGGATCCGAGCCCCTGGCTCGCGCCCTGGCCGAAAGATGGCGATTGGACCGTCACCACGCTGGCCGCGCGACGCGCCCAGGTTCGCTTCGATCACCTGCTCACGCAAAAGCCAGCGCCCGCCGCTTTGGTCGACGGCTTCGAGGCGCTGCGCGAGGCGCGCCCAAGCGCCAGCCTGAGCTTCGACGCAGTGCGCCGCGTTGCCGAAGCGTATCGCGCCAACGCTGTGCCCAAGCGGTCGATCGCCGTCTGGCGGGCGGGCCTGGGCGGGGCGTTTTTGACCGAGGCCGGCCTGGTGCGCAAGATCGAAGGCATCGGCGGGCTGGTCGCGTCGCTCGAGGGCCTGCGTCGGCTGGCGGAGCGCTATCCCGGCGTGCCGCCGGTGGCGAAGACCACGTTCCTGCTGCCACAGCGCCTCGACCAGTTGATCGCCCAGAGCGACCTGCCGCGCGTCCTCGTCAAAGCGGGCGTCACCCGCGCCGACTTGCGGCTGCAGGCGGCGGGTTGGGATCGCGAGTTCCTGGCGCTCTGGCCCGACTCCAAGGTGCGGCCCGAAGCCGCGTTCCATCTGGTGCAGACCCTGCAGGCGCTCAACGCCCACGCCGAGGCCGCCCGCTGGGGCAAGCTGCTGGGCGAGCAGCACCGCGACAGCCCCATCTATGACGGCCTGCTGTACCTCGAAGGTCTGTCACGCCTGCGGCTGCGCGAAGACGGCCGCGCCCTCAAGATCTTCGAGCGCCTGAGCACCGGTGAGTTCCCCCAGCTCGACGGCAGCCAAGGCCCGGCGGGCACCCGAGATGACGCGCGCTACGCCCTGGCGCGGCTGTACGAGGCCCGCGGCGATCTGGAGAAGGCCAAGGCCGCCTACGAGGCAGCCGCCGACACCCACGACGACGCCGCGAGCTCTGCCCAAGCGCTCAAAGCAGTGCGCCTTGAAGCCGATAAGTACCTGCGCGTGAAGGGGTCGAGCCGCATCGAGCTGCCCGTCCGACTGGCGAACATCACGACGCTCAACCTGCGCGCCTATCGCCTCGACCTGCGCACCGTCTTCTTGCGGGACGGCGGGCTGGCCAACGTGCACGCGGTGAAGGTCTCGGGCGTCAGCCCGGCGTGGTCGGGCACCCTCGACGTGCCCCGCGATCCGTTCCCCAAGCGCCGCACCCTGCGGCTGCCCCTGCCCGAGACCGGCGCCTATCTGGTGCAGATCGAGGCCGGCGGGCAGCGCGCGGCGAGCTTGGTGGTGCGCACCGACCTGAGCCTCGACGCCGGCAACGATCGAGTGCGCGTGCGCCTGAAGGGCAAGCCCGCCGCCGGCATCGGCGTGCGCACCGCCAACGGCGAGATCGGCGTCGCCACGACCGACGTGCGCGGCGTCGCAAAGATCGAAGGCGACACGGTCCTCGCCTTCACCGAAGACGGCCACGTCGCCTTCACCGAGCCGGCAGCCTGGACCAACCGCCCCACGCCCAGTCCTCGGCGCCGCCGCCCGTCGCGCAGCAAGAGGAAGCGCAAGTCGAACGTGCGGCAGCGTCTCGAGTCGCAGATTGAAGGCAACAAGGCGGCCTACGAGCAGATGTACAACTTCGACGATCAGACGATCGACGCCAACCTGCTGTGAGGGGCTTTTGCGGTGCTTGGGTTGCTGTGACTTGTGGTGTGGGGTCAGGTGCTTGCTGCGATCCCGCAAGGCTGTCAGCACACCGCAAGGCTGTCAGCACACCGCAAGGCTGTCAGCACACCGCAAGGCTGTCAGCACACCGCAAGGCTGTCAGCACACCGCAAGGCTGTCAGCACACCGCAAGGCTGCCAGCACACCGCAAGTCAGAATAGCCCGGATCAAATCCGAGCACCGCGCCCTGAACGGAGGCCTAAAGCCGCGTCTCGATAAACGCCTTCTTCTTCATGTCGGCCACCCACTTGGTCAGCTCGGTGGCCAGCTTCTTCTCACGCAGCTCCGCGGTGAGCGCGGGCACGGCTTCGTCGTAGGTGGGCGGGGCGACGGCCTTGCGCGACTTCACTGTCACCACGTGATAGCCGAAGTTGGTGCGCACCGGGCCGGCGACGCCGCCGGGCTCCAGCGCGAAGAACGCCTCTTCGAGGGTCGGATCGAGGTTGCCGCGCCGGATGAAGCCCAGCGCGCCGCCCTCTTTGGCGCGGGGGCCCTCGCTGTACTGGGCTGCGAGGGCCGCGAAGTCTTCGCCGCTCTTGGCGCGGGCGATGATCTCGGTGGCCTGCTGACGCAGCGCGGCCTCCTCGGCGGCGGTGGCGTTGTCAGGGGCGCGCAGAACGATATGGGCGGCCTCGACCTCGAAGTTCGACTTCGACTGCGTGAGCTTCTCGCGGAAGTAGTCCTTGAGCTCGCGCTCGCTCACCTGAATGCGCTTGCCGAGGATGCGCCGGATGATGCGCTGCTTGAGCAGCTGCTCGCGCACCTGGCTGCGAAACTGGGTCAGCGACATGCCCTGGCCCGACAGATACACGCGCAGCTTGTCGTCGTCCCAGCCCTGGCGGCCTTTGATGCGATCGAGGTGCTCGTCGACCGCTGTGCTGTCGATGGTGATCCGGCGCCGGGCGGCCTCTTGCATGATCAGTCGCTGACCGACGAGCTCATCGAGCACCCGGCGCAGCTGGCGTTCGCGGGTCTGCTCGCGATCGACCGGATCACTGATCTGGTCGACCTGGGCGAGCAGCGGGCGCGCCATGTCTTCGAGCTCGGAGTAGGTGACGATCTCGTCGTTGACGACGGCGACGATGCGCTCAATGACCCGCGCTTGCGCGGCCGAGGCGCCAAGGCTGCCGGCGAGCAGCGCTGCGCCGAAGAGGTGTCGGAGAATCATGGCTTCGCCTTTGGAGTGCGGGGGGTGGCGTTCAACGCGGGATCGCGCGGGGTGGCCGTCCCCAGCCCGGGCAGGCGACGCGGGCGCTGCAGCGGGCCCTTGCGCTGGAAGCTGGGCGGCTGGATGTCGGGCGCGTTGCCCGGCTTGACCTTCGCTTTGCCAAGCACAGCCTCGTCGATGGTGATGGTCACGCCGTCCTTGAGCCCCTTGACGTAGTCTTGCATCGCCTTGCCCTTCTTCACGCGGAAGAGCTTGTTGCGGATGCTCGTCTTCACGTCGCTCATCTCGCGCTTGTAGGGCCGACGAAAGCCCGTCTTTTGCACGATATGCCAGCCCTGGCTGCTCTGAATCGGCGCGGTGATCGCGCCCACCTTTTCAAGCTCGAAGACCGCCTTGGCGACGGCCGGCGGCACCATCGGCTGGTTCGAATCGCGGCGCACAGGCCGATCGCCCGGCTTGCCAAAGAACTGCAGATCGCCACCCAATCGGCCGGTCGCGGCGTCCTTGGAGTGCTCGCGCACGAACTCAGCGAAGACCTGCCGCGCCTTGCGGGGCGCCTTGTCGAGCTTCGCCTGAATTTGGGGCGCCAAGGCCTTCGCCGCCGCTTCGGTCTTGAGCAGGATGTGCGACGCGCGGATCTCGGCCGGCTTGTCGAACTCATCGAGGTGCTCGTTGTAGTAGGTCGCGACGTCGACGTCGGTGATGTCGACGAGCTTGACCAGATTACGAATCTCTTTTGAGGTCAACAACTTGACCATGGCCTGCTGGCGCGCCAGCACCACCTCGGGATCGGCACCAAAGCCCTTGGCCTCGGCGTCGCGGGCCAGCAACTCGAAGCGCACGAGGCTGTCGAGAAACTCGGTCTTGCGCTGCAGGCTGCTGTAGCGCCCCCGGGCGAAGGCCGATTGCTGCGCCAGGCGCCGCTCGAACTCGTCGAGCGTGATGACGCGATCGCCAATCTTGGCCAGCACTTCGCCGTCGACGCCGCCCGTCGAGGCTGCGCTCTGGATGCCCGTGGTCTGGGTCTTCACGCCCTTCTTGGCCTGGGGATCGGGGGCATCAGGCTTGCCACAACCGACCGTCATCGCGCCGGCGAAAGCCGTCAGCAGAATCGGCCCCGTCCACAGTCCACGCATCGTATCCTCCAGGTTACGCGCACCAGGGCACGTTCAATCGGTCTCGGTAGTCAACTCTGCCAGTCGCTGCAAGCACATTCGCGTGCTGACCACGGTGTCGCGGCGCTCAGTGAGGTCGAACAGGTAGAGCAGCTTGAAATCTGCCGGAGCAGTGAACCCCGACTGCGGATCGCTCACCAGGTCGATGATCGACTCGATGGGGATCGGGCTCTCGGGGTGCACCGTCAGCAGCACCTTATCGCCGCCATGGTCGACGCTCGCCAGCCCGCAAATACGCGCCAGGCAGCGAATGCGCATCACCTCGACGAGGTTGGCGGCCGGCCCCGGCAACGCGCCAAACCGATCGCCCATCTCTTCAGAGATCTCAACCACATCTTCGTCGTATGTGGCGTTCGCCATGCGCTTGTAGAGCACCAGGCGAAGGTGCGCGTCGCTGATATATTCTTCGGGCAGGCGCGCGTGCACGGGCAGGTTGATGTCGGGGTCAAACTCCACCGGCGCGGGCTCGCCGCGCAGGGTGCGCACGGCGTCTTCGAGCAGCTGCGCATACAGGTCGATCCCGACCGCCTGCATTTGGCCCTTCTGCCGCGTGCCGAGCATCTCGCCGGCGCCGCGCAGCTCCATATCGTGGCTGGCCACCTGGAAGCCCGAGCCCAGCTCGGTGAACTTCTGGATGACCGCCAGCCGCTTGCGGGCCTGGCCGCTGAGCGCCGCTTCGCCCGGCACCAGCAGGTAGCAATAGCCGCGCGCCTTGCTGCGCCCCACCCGCCCACGCAGCTGATACAGCTGGGCCAGGCCGAGCTGATCGGCATGATCGACGAGCATGGTGTTCGCGTTGGAGATGTCGATGCCCGACTCGATGATCGTCGTCGACAAGAGCACGTTGTAGCGGCCCTCGGTGAAGTCGAGCATGACCTGCGAGAGCTTCTTGGGCTCCATCTGGCCGTGCCCAATGGCGATGCGCGCTTCGGGCACCAGCGACGTCAGCCAGGCCTTGCGCGCCTCGATGCTGTGCACGCGGTTGTGCACGAAGAAGACCTGCCCACCGCGCCCCAGCTCACGCAGGACCGCGTCGCGCACCACCTGATCGGTGGCGCGACACACATAGGTGCGCACCGACAGGCGATCGTTGGGCGGCGTCGTGATCACGCTCAGATCGCGGATGCCGCTCATGCTCATCTGCAAGGTGCGCGGGATGGGCGTGGCGGTCATGGCGAGCACGTCGACGTTGGCCCGCACCTCTTTGAGGCGCTCCTTGTGACGCACGCCGAAGCGATGCTCCTCATCGAGCACCAACAGGCCCAAGTCGCTGAACTCG
>JBNMOZ010000218.1:0-8849 GCA_051276005.1 Bradymonadia bacterium
CCTTGGGGCCGCAGCGCCACCGTCAACGTCGCCGGCGAGGCCGCGAACAGGTCGGGCAGACGCCGCGGCGCGACCTCGAGCACTGCCGAGCCGCTGACCTGCAAGTCGACCACCTGGGGGTCGCCTGTGCGCCTCAAGAGCGTAGCAACCGCGTCGGCGACCGGTTCGCCCGGCGCCACGATGACCTCGACCCCGGCACCGGCGCGCGCTGCGGGCCCCGTGAGGCTTCGGTTTACGCCATGCCCGATGCCGACGGTGTGCACGCGGCAGCCCGTCGGCAGCCGATCGCGGATCTCCTTGACGATAGTGTGCTCGAAGCCCAGCAAGCCGTCGGTGATGAGGATGACCTGCCGCTGCGCCTCGGGCCTCAGCGGCGCCAGCGCCTCGACGATGCCCGTCCGCATCTCGGTGCCGCCCGCCGCGCTGAGCTTGTCGAGCCAAGCCTGCGCCTTCGCCTTCAACCGGGGCGTCGCCGCCGACGCGCCCGGCTTGAAGCGGCGCGGCCGGGTGGAAAACTCGATGAGCTCGACCTGGTCGTGGGGCGCCAACGCATCGATGAGCGCGGCGGTGATTGCCTTGGCCTGTGCGAGCGGCGCGCCGCCCATGCTGCCGCTGGTATCGAGCAGCACGATCAGGTCGCGCGGCACGGGCGCCTGGGCCACCTGGGGCGGCACCAGGCTCAGCACACCATAAGCGCGCTCATGCGCCGCGCGGCCTCGGGCCAAGGCGACGCCGGGCACGAGGGCGGCGACCGGCCACCGCACCACCACGTCGCGGTCGAGCTGGGCGAGCCCACCTGCGAGGCGGACGCCGTCGGTCGTCACCGGGTGCGAGGGCGAGCTGACCGGCCCGGTGCGCGGGTCACGAATGGTCAGGCCCAGCGTCAGCCGCGCGCCGACATCGCCATCAGCGATCGCAACAGTCACCGCCGCCGGATCGGGCGTCAGGCTGCCCATGTAGCGCGGGGCGACGACGGTCGGGAACCGCCACTCCCAGCCGCCGGCGTGCCACTTCAGCGGCTGGTCGACGATGATCTCGATGCGCACCTGGGCGCCGGGCGGGATGTTGCCGACGCGCTGCTCAAAGAGGCTGCCGCGGGTCTGCTCGAGGAGCGCCGCGCTGCGCCCCTGCATCACCGCCTGCTCAAACTCGGCGCGGGCGTCTGCTTTGCGCGCCACTCGGCCCTCGACGCGGGTGTCGCCGATGATGAAGGCGTATCCGCTGACGGCGCCGTCCTCGGGCAGCGGCACGGCGTACTGCACCTCGAGGGGCTCGGCGTGCACGTTGGTGAAGGTCTGGCTGAGGGTCACGCGGCACAGGCCGGCGCTGGCCTCGGCGCTGAGGTGCGTCTGGGTGAGGGGCAGGTGGCGGCCGTCGATCGAGACGAGCTCGGCGCCGGTGGGCAGGGTGGTCTGGGCGTGGGCAGTGGCGAACATGAAGCGGTCTCCGTGGGTCAGTGTGCCCGACCAACGCAGCGCAGGGGCCTTTGATGACAGAAAAACTGCGCGGCGAAACGCTTTTCACTCAACCATCTTGATTCATTACCAAATCAGGCATCGCCGGCTCTTCGAACTGCTCAATGTTGAGCACGCAATCGGCGCCATCGCACTGCTCGTAGAGCATGACCGGGCAGCGGCGGTCGGGGAAGGCCACGTTGCTCAGGTTGGGCGACGGCGTCTCACCCAACGGCGCCCCCTCCACGAGCAGGGCCGAGCCCACGAACCGTTTCCAGCCGCGTTCGAGGGAAACTTCAAGCGTCACGGCGCCCGAGTCGAGATCGATGACAGCGAAGTCGGTCTCCCGCCGAATCAAGGCGAAGCGGCTGTCGGCCGATATCTCAGGCACCTCGAAGACTGGGTAATCGAGAGCCAGGAGACGCCCATCGGCATGCAGGACCACCGTCTCGTCAGACTCGAAGTCGCGGAACATAACCACGCCGGACGTTCGCGCGATGCTGAAGCCCTGAAACCATACAGCCGGGCCCTCGAAAGGCACCCACGCGAAACTTCTGCCGCTGGTCTGCGCCAGAAAGCCGGTGCCGAACGGACGCGCCGACCGAAAGTCGACGCCGGGCACCGAGCGAACGACCGCCCCGTCGCGATCAAGGATGTCCAAGGCCTGCTCGCGGAGGCATGCGATCTGACCCGTCGGCGTGATCCAAGCGCTGTGGTCCGCGCACGACCGAATCGGTCCCGGCGCGGCGCCGAAGAGAACCCGCCCCCGCCCCTGATCCAGCCAGACAGACAAGCCCGAGCCCGCCGCCGATGCGCGATAAGAGAACAACTCGGGGTGCGCCTGCGCTCGACCGGTGGACAGGTCGACCTCAATGAGCGTGTCGTCGTATTCGTCGCCGATCCACGCCCGCCCAAAGCCGTCGACCGAGACGATGCTGCACAACTCGCACGGCAACTCGAAGCTCTTGCCCGATCGCAACGAGAGCAGCCGGGGGTTGGGCACTCCGTCACGCCACATATTGCCAGTGATCACCCACTCGCCTCGCCCTTCGAAGCGGTACTCGATCTCATGCTCGATGCGGTTGCTTGAGAGCCGAATCAGGCGCGCACGCGGCTTGGAGTTGGCGGTCAAGCCGCGCACCAGAACGTGATCGCGGTCGTACAGGTCGACGGTCTGGCGCTGCGCAAAGGCGGCGCCGAGGGTGACCGGACCGCTGCCGGACCCATCGAGCCGATGCCATCGCATCCCGTCCGCCGTCGTGCGCAACGCGATCTCGCGGTTCGCGTCGACAATATAGCCGTCGTCGTATTGGGCGACGGTCCAGGCGCCGACGCCCGGCAGGGTCATGCCGCAGCCGACGGGTTCGGGGCTCGAGTCGATCGCCGGCGCGTCGTCGTCGTCGCAGGCGAGCAGCGCCACGACCAGAAAGGGCAAGCAGGGCAGTAGGCGATGCATAGAGGCCTCCAAAGTTCGCTCACTCGACGCGCACACGCCCACATCTTACCGACAGGCATGACGCCGCACAGCATGATGCTGCGATCTGTGGCGCGGACCATCGAATCACAGCATCCGGATCAGTGAGCGCCCGTGTTCATGCGGGTGCGCGGCCAGCACGCGGTCGGCACGCGGTCTGCAAACTGGACAGGGCGAAGACCCAATCGCAGCCTGGAGCGCCCCATGTTGACCCTCATCGCGACCCTCTGCCTCAACGCCCTGCCCATGGCCGCTCCAGCGATCAACCCCGTCAACGTCATCGACGCCCGCACCGAAGCCGTGCGCGCCATCGACTGGCAGAACATCGCGTTCGACGGCGACATCCAACTGCAAGGCGGGCAATGGAACCTCGAGGTCGAGCCCGGCTTGTTCGAGACCGTCGCGCTCGAAGGCGTCATGCATGCCGACTTGACGGGCGATGGCGCCGACGAGGCCGTGCTGCTGACGACCTATTACAGCGGCCAGGCCGAGCCCCTCAGCCAGCTCTCGCTCTTCACCGCCCGGGATGGCGTGCCCCGCCTGCTCGACACGTTTGACGCCGACGCCCTGATCCTCGACTTCACGATCGACGGCCATACGATCGCGATCACCGTGCGCGATCGCCTCAAGACGCGGCACGTCACGTGGCGGCCGGCCGTGGCGCGTCATCTGGGCGTCGCACAGGCTCCGCGCGCTCGATAGCCCGGGTGACCGAGGCTGTTCTCGTCAGCTGCGGTCGATCAGCTGCGGTCGATCAGCTGCGGTCGATCAGCTGCGGTCGATCAGCTGCGGTCGATCAGCTGCGGTCGATCAGTAGCTGTCCCAGCCGCCCGGCACGTCCTCTTGCGACGATTGGAGGCGGGCGGGCCGAACTTCGCGCACGTCATCGACGATGCGGGCGTCGACGGCGTCGCGCTGCAGGCTGCACCCCGAACCCCTCGGCCCCCTCGAACGCCACGGCCTGCGGGGCCTGCGGGGCGCACTCGCAATAGTCGGATTGGTGGCCGGTGTCGCCGCATTGATAGGCTTCGTTGATGGGGTGGATCGCGCAGCCCAGCGCGTCAGGATCGTCATCGTCATCGCGATACGAGGCGACGCATCGCAGGCCCGCGCTCGCGCAGGCGTCCGCGCATCCGCTGCCGTCGTAGAAGACGATCGCGCAGTGTGCCGGGGTCGCGTCGCAGACTGAATGGCCGGCCGCAGCCAGCGCCGCGCAGTCGAGCGGATCACCGGGCACGCCGGCGTCGGCGAGAGACGCGTCCCCAAGAGAGGCGTCACCAGACGCGGCATCGCCAGACGTTGCATCGCCAGACGTTGCATCGCCCAATGGGCCGACGTCTATCGCGCCCCCGTCGAGGGACAAGATGCCCAGCGCGTCGGTCTGCGCGTCCAGGGTCGTGGCGTCGAGTCGAGCGACCGAACCGTCGCCGTCAGGCTGGGCGTCGCGACCCGCATCAATGCGTCCGCCGTCCGTCCGTGACCGCGCGTCCACCGACCCGTCAGTGGGCGGATCGATCAGCTCGGAGGTGGTGCAGCCCAAGAGCGAGCCGGTCGACAGGAGTGGGAGGGCGGCGAAAAGCGGTTCGGGGTGTTGCATACATCGAGATTACCGCGATCGGTCAGGGACTTACAGGGCTGTCAACGGCCGCTCGAGAATTTAGAAACGCCGACCACTCCAGGAAGATGACCGCGCCCGCGTCGGCCGCGTCAGGTCGTTTGCTGCCATCCCAGATGCCGAGCATGCCGGCGCCGAAGTTCACCGGCAGGCCGCGGGGCGAGAAGACGATGCGCGGTGAGTACACCAGCGCGGCCGCGCCGTTGCGAAAGACGGTGCCGAACGTGAAGTCGGCGAGCAAGCCGATGTCGCCCACCATGGGTCCGCCGCGCCAACTCATGGTCATCAGGTGCGCGCCGGGGCGCGAGGTCTCAGAGCTGTCATCGCGGCTGTAGTCGTAGTCGTAGTTAAACGACGCCGACCACATGAAGTCGGGGGCGTAGTTCTCATAGGCCAGCGAGAGACCCATGATCGGGTAGCCCAGCCGAACGCGGAAGGCCGTGCCTTCGAACTTGTCGCTCAGATTGGACACCACGGTCTCGACCTTGGGCCGCGGCGGGGCGGTGCACTTGTTCGTGATCAGCGTCGAGGCCGTCTGCCGGCCGGCCGGCCCGTCCACCAGGATCGTCAGCGGCTGACTCTGCCCACCGGTGTTCGGCGCCCAGGTGAAGGTCGCCGTGCGCGTCGGCCCCAGCAACCCCTGCAGATCGAGGCTGCCGATCTTCGCGAGCTCTTGCGCCCGCGGCTCCGACGTCACCTTGTACTTGGCCGCCGTGAGCCCCAGCGGCCCCTGGCTCATGCGCGAGGTGAGCTGAATGTTGCTGCGACAGGGCGATGACGCGGTGGCATCGAGATCGGCGGCGCTGGCCACTGCCGTGCTCTCCTCAACCCGCGTGACCTTGATGCGATAGATGAACGTGGCGGTCTTCGCGTCGGGATCGACAAACAGCTTATTGCGATCGCGCAAGCGAAGCTCGACCCCGCCACCCACGCCGCGCACTTCAAAGGCCTGGGCGGCCGCAGCGGCCTGCGCCCTCTCGGTCTTGTTGCGCTTGCGCGGGTCTTCGCCCGGTCGAAAGAAGACCTCGACGCGCGGGTTGGTCAGGTCGGCGGCCGGCGAGACGGGCCGATCGCATTGATCGCCCTCCCAGACCTGCACGTTGCCCGACTGCGCGCTGCCCTCGGCGAACCGCTGGATGAGTGGGTCGAGCTCTTCTGTGTGAATGCACAGGCTCGCCAAAGCGGCAGCCGGTGCACAAACCAGCGACAAGAACAGGATGTAGAAGGGACGGATCACCAGCATTCCCCCAGAAGGCACGTCGGCGGAGTGTCAACCGAGTGCGCCGTTTGGGCAAACTTATGCTGACAACTCCTGCGAGCGCCGGGGGGCTGGCGCGTCGCTTTTAGCCTGAGCCTGAGCCTGAGCCTGAGCCCTGAGCCCTACCGTGAGCCTTACCCTGCGAAGTGGGCCACGAGCGCGTCGAGGACCCGGCGCCAGGCGGTCTCGAAGTAGGCGCGGCCTTCCGCCCATTCGCCCCCGCTCTGCCACCCCGATTGGCGCAGTTGGAGCGCGGTGCCTTTACGCACGCCCGACAGCTTCAAGTCGACCCGCGTGCGCGCGTCGCGAATGGTCGTTAGGTGCGGCGGAAAGTTCCAGGTGAAGGCGAGGTGCCACGGCTCCTGCAGCGCGACGAACACGCAGCCTTCGCTGCCCCTTTCGCCCTCCTGCGCGTTGGCCATAAAGTGAATCTCGAAGGCGCCGCCGACCCGCGGTTCGACGGTGCAGGTCGGGCTGAGCCAAGCTGCGACGATCGCTGGATCGGTCCAGGCCGACCAGACGGCGTTGGGTTCGGCGGGCACGGTGGCGTTGAGCGTGAGGTCTTCCATGGCGGGAGTATGCCACGCCGGGCCCGTTGAACGGCAGAGCCAGCGACAGTTACGCTGACGGTATGCTCAACGCCCTCGCCCTGATCGTCTCGCTCGGCGCACCACCAGGCACTGCGCCCTGTCCGGGCGGCCAGCTTCCACTCGGCGTCAACGTCGACGGCTCCGCGCGCTGCGGATCGTGGTCCCAGCTGCAGGCCGACAGCCGCAAGGGCGCGCCGCTGCTCGGTTTCCCGAAGGGCGCGGTGACTCGAACCGGGCGCATTTATCGAGTATCGCGGGCGACGATGCAGGCGGTTGTGGGGCAAGGGCTGCGGCGCCTGGCCGGCCAAGCGCAGGTCGAGCCGGAGTACGCGCAGGGCAAGCGAATCGGCTTTCGGGTGCGCAAGATTCGTCCGGGCTCGATCTTCGAATCGCTGGGCCTGCGCAACGACGATCTGTTGATCGACGTCAACGGCGCCGATCTGAGCAACCCCGCGCAGGTGTTGGGGCTGTATGCGCTGCTGTTCACCCCGAACGCGAAGGCCACCCTTCGACTGCGCCGCGGCAAGGCGCGCGTCTCACTGACCTGGCGGATCGACGGCTGACCTGGCTGACCGTCGCTCACGGTCAGGTCGCCAGCGCCCAGTGGCCATCCTGCAAGATGACCCGCGCTCGACCGGGGCCGGGCGGATCGTATGCAACGTCACCCGGCAACACTAAATGCAGCGCACCGTCGAGCGTCGTCGGCTGCGGCAAGATGGCCGCCGGCACCCCAGCGCGCAGCGTAAATGCCGCGTCACTGTCGGCGCACTCAGCCAGCGCCGTCAGCTCCCAAAGCGTCGGAGGTGCGAGCCGCAAGGTGCCCTCGGCGTACCCCGTCAAAGCAGCGGTTGGCGACAGCCAGGCGCCCGCGGTGTTCTCGACCATGTCATGCGACGCGGTCTGCGCGTCGGGCACCTGGGCCACGAAGAACCAGGTGTCATAGCGTCGCTTTTCGATAGGCGGGGTGATCCAATGCGCGAAGACCCGCAACCGAGATGCGCTCAGCGTCAGCCCCTGTGCCTCGACGACTTGGGCAAAGTCGATGCGCTTCGCGTTGAGCGCATCGCGGTGCTCGGCCAGGCGTTGGGGGTCGAGATCCCCGCCGTCAGCGCGCTCCGCGAGCAGCACGCCGGCTTCTTCGAACGTCTCTCGGATCGCCGCGATGAAGAAGGCGATCGCCCGCGCAGGATCGTCGATGCCCAGCCGCACCGCGGCCTGCTCGGCGGTCAGATCGCAGGCCTCGGCCAGGGCCCGATCGGCCATATCGACGCGCCCGCCCGGGAAGACCATCGCGCGGGCCATGAACTGCGCCGTCTTGCCCCGCTCGAGCATGAAGATCTCAAAGGGTGACTGCCTACGCAGCAGAAGAATCGTGGCGGCATCTTTGGTCATAACGGTCTCAGTCAGTGGTCGAGAAGCGTACGTCGACGCGCACGCCCGCGCCAACCTGACGCGCCAAACCGGACGCGCCAGACCGGCATCAGGACGGTCTGCCCCTCAGCGCAGACCGGCCCGCAAGATCGTGACGTCGCGCGGATCGACCCGCGCTTCGAGGATCCTGCGTGCCCGGCTGATCGTGTCTGGGGATGCGTTGCGCATGAGCACGGCTGCGACCGCGAAGCGGACATGCCTGGCCGGGGTCTGCGCCGCGAGCGCTCGCCTCACCAAGCTGCGGGCCCACCGTGCCTCTTGGGCGGCGACGGCACTCGCCAGCATCTTGCCCAAGTCGGCGTCGGCGGCCCGCGTCAACGCCGCGTCGCCGTGAGGCAACCGCCGTGGGTTGGCGCTGGGCCCGCGCTGAGCCCCAAGGGCATCTGTGCGTCGTGGCTGCGATCCAGCGTGCGGGCCTGCGCGATCAGCGGCACCGACTCGGGGGGCAGATTGGGCAGTCGGGCGTCGCGTACCGCGGCGTCTGGACCGTCGCGGACGGCCGATTGACAGCGCCGCTCTTCGGCCCGGGCCTGCGCCAGCGCTTTGCGCAGTCGACGGCGCCTCTCGCGGACGACCGCGCCGCGCTTGGCGCGGTCAGCCTGCACCGCCACCTCGGCGCCGCGCAGCGCGTCTTCAGCCGATCGCAGCGCGCCCTCGGCGGTTCGCTGACGACGCCGAGCAGCGCGCACGGCGTTGCGCCCGGTCACCCACTCGGGGTTGGCTTGGGTGCGGGTGCCTGACTGGTAGCGGGCCGATTCGACCTCGCCGCTCTTGGATTGCGTGAAGCGCACCGGCGCCATTTGGCCGCTGATCACAAGCACCGCGCTCGCTGGATCAACGCTCGCAGACGCCGGCAGGGCCGCCTCGATGGCCGCCGCTCGACCGCTTGCACCGGCCGCCGCGACGTCGGCGCGCAGCGCAAACCCAGCAAGAAGGCGCGCCAGGCGTCTCGGCGGGCGATGTCATCGGTCTGACCGCTGATCGCCGCGACCTGCGCAGCCCGCGCTACGGCGAGCCCATCACGCCC
>JBNMOZ010000219.1:0-8823 GCA_051276005.1 Bradymonadia bacterium
TTCGCGCTCGGTGGGGGCGCCGAGGTGATGCTGGCCGCCGACCTCATCGTGGCCCATCGCGACGCGCTGATCGGCTTTCGCCATATTCGATTCAACGTCTCGACCGCATGGGGCGGCACTCGGCGCCTCGTCGAGCGGGTGGGGTTGGCGAACGCGCGCCGTCTGCTCTGGACCGCGGCCGACGTGCCGACCCCAGAGGCCTTGGCGCTTGGGCTCATCGATCGCATCGCGCCGGCGGGCCGCAGCGCCGAGGCCGAGGCCGAGGACTGGGCGCGCGCGCTGTCGCAGCACCCGCCGCATGTGATTCGGGGCATCAGCCGGCTCGTCGACGCCACGACCGATCCCCTCGTCGACCACGCCGCCCTCGAGCAAGAGGTCTTCGGCGAGCTGTGGGCGCACCCGACGCATTGGCAGGCCGTTGACGCCTTCTGGTCACAGAAGCAGGTGCCCGACCCGCTCAACCGCGGGCGCTTCATCGTCTTCGAGGGCATCGACGGCGCCGGCACGACCACCCAAGCCCGGCTGCTGGCCCGCTGGCTCCAACGCCAGGGGCGCACGGTTCACCAGACCGCCGAGCCGAGCACAGGCCCATTGGGCAACCAGCTGCGGCAGGCCATGCGCCGGCGCCTGGTCGGGGCCGATGGCCAGCCCTTGGATCCGCGGGCGTTCGCCGCGCTCTTCGTCGCCGATCGCGCCGATCACTTGACCGGTGAGATCGAGCCCGCGCTGGCCCGCGGCGAAGACGTCATCTGCGATCGGTATGTGCTCTCGAGCCTGGCCTATCAGGGCCTCGACGCCGACCTGGATTGGGTCGCCGCGCTCAACGCGCCCATGCGCGCGCCCGACCTGACGCTGTTCCTCGATGTCGACGCCGAGATCGCCGCGAAGCGCCGCGCTGGCCGGGGCGGCAAGGCCGAAATCTACGAGGTGGATGCCTTCTTACGCCGCGTCGTCAAGGCCTACCGCAGCGTCATCAGCCTGCGCCCGCGCGATGGCGTGGTCACCCTGGATGGCAGCGGCACCGTGCGTGGGGTCCACGCGACCTGCCGCGACGCGGTCTCGATGTTGCCCGCCGGCGGCGTGCCCCGGCCGTAGCCCTGCTCCCCCGAGGCCTCTTCCCGAGCCCTCTTCCCGAGCTCGGCGACCCGACCGCTACGGCGCGATGAGGTCGGCCAGATAGCCAGCCGCCGTCGACAAGGTGCGCTCGGGCTCCCCCGGGAGTTCGTGAGACAGGGGCGGCGCGACCTCGACCACGTCGCCGCCGATGAGCTCGAACCGCGCGGCCAGCCGCTGCGTGATCGTGCGCACCTGGGTGGGCGTCAGGCCGCCCGGCTCGGGGGTCCCGGTGGCCGCGGCGAACGCCGGATCGGTGCCGTCGATGTCGTTGCTGACGTAGAGCGCGTCAACCCCCAAACCCTCGTAGCGACTGATGATCTCGTCGACGATCTCGTCGAGTGGGCGCGCCTGTACTTCGGCGCTCCAGTACTGGCGCACGCCCAGCGTTGACTCCCAATGCTCGCGCGTTCGACCCGAAGTGCGGATGCCGACCTGCACCAGTCGGCCGTCCTGTCCGAGCAGCGCGTTGGCGTGCCAGGCCCAGGTGGCGAAGCAGTACCGCACCCCCAGGCGCGTGCGCAGCAGATCGGTGTGCGCGTCGAAGTGCAACAGGCCAATGCGGCGGCCGCGGTCGCGCTCCCAATGCGCCCAGCTTGCCGCGAATGCTGGCCAACCGACGCTGTGATCCCCACCGATCACGACCGGGCGGATGGTGGGATTGAGCGCGTAGAGCGCGTCGATCGCCGACCGGCAAATGTCGAGCGGGCTGACCGGCAGCGCTGCGCCGTCTTGTCCGTAGAGCGCTTCGCGGACGGCCTCAATTTGCTGGCGTGACAGCATCGCGTCATCGAGAAGCTGCGGCACGACACGCACGTCGCCCACGTCGGTGACGTCATCGCGCCAGAAGGCATGCTCGCGACCGAGCAGGTGGCCCCGCAGCGCCGCCGGTGCGCGGTTGGCGCCCCGCGTGAAGCCCGCGCCAGTGTCGCTGGGCACGCCCAGTACAGCCACCCGCGCCGTGGCGAGGTTGCTCAGCGCCGCGTGCCATGCCGGTTCGATTTGTGCCGGATCTGACACCCCGTACACGGCCTGCATGAGCGCCTGTTGCTGGGCGACGCCGGTGCTGACCACGTACACCCCGCCACCAGCCGGGCGCAGCATTTGCCGCAGCTTGGCCTGGGCTGCCGTCGCGGACGCGGTGGGCTCAGTGGGTGCATCAATCGGCATCTGACGCCTCGAAATCGAACTCGACGACGACCCGGTCCTGCAGCCTCAGCGCACCGAACATGGCGCTGTAGGGCAGAATGCCCCAGCGCGTCGGCGTCAGCTCGAGGCGCCCTTTGAACTGCCCGTCGGCCTGCGTCACGGTCATGTCGACCGACGCCGATCGCCCTGCCATGAGCAGGTCACCCACGACCCGCATGCCTTCGCGGCGCGCGCGCAACACGATCTCGGGGTTCGCGCGCCCTTTGAGGATGCGCCCGGCCATGGTGTCGCGGATCTCGCGCTTGTGCTTGGGCTTGAGCGCTCGGTCGTCGAGCCGCCCGTTGCGCATGGCGCCATCGACGCGCAGCTGATCTATGGGGAAGACCGCGTGCACGCTGTCGCCATCGAGGGTCACGGTGAATCCGCGGGCCGTGAGGCGCAGGTCGTGCGCCACTGCCGACAGCAGGCCCTCTTTGTAGGTGAAGACGTGCACCCGCCCAGATCGTATGTTCATCATGGCGCATACGATAGCGGACGCCGGCAGACCGGTCGAGGAGGACGAGATGTCAGCAGGCGAGTGGACGCGGATGGCGGTCATTGCCGCCGCGATGGGGGCGGCGACGGCGTGCGTAGATGCTTTCCCCGAGGTGGGCCAGACGACGCCCCCGATCGATGTGGGGGTGTTCGACGCCATCGCGCTGGACGCCATCCCCGAGCCTGAGCCGAACCCAGAGCCAGGCCCGAACCCAGAGCCAGGGCCGAATCCAGAGCCCGCGCCCCAGCCTGCGCCCAGCCCCGATCCGCCGCCCGCACAACCCCCGCAACCTGGCCAGCTCGTCATCAACGAGATCGACTATGACCAGCCCTCCATCGACAGCGCCGACTTTGTCGAGCTGCTCAACCGGTCAAATGTGACCCTAGACGTGCGCGCTATCGATCTGCAGTTCGTGAGCGGAGCCAACGGCGTCATCTATCGCGAGGTCCGCCTGGATGTCGCCGCGCTGGCGCCCGGCGAACGTATCGTCTTTCGATCCGATTCGGGGAAGCCGACGGTCGCCCCTGGCGTACATGTGATCGAGCAGCCGCTCCCCTCTTACGAGTTCATTCAGAACGGCCGCAACAGCGGCGAACGCGGCGACGGTGTGCGCCTGATTTCAGGCGAGCGGCTCATTGACTCGCTCGCCTATGAGGGCCTCGTGCGCGTGGGCGACGTGATGATGGGGCCGATCGTGGGCGAGGGTGCCCCCGCGCGCGACGATTCCAGCGACGAGGGCATCAGCCTGTCGCGCTGCAGCGACGGCAAGGACTCCCAAGATAACGGCGACGACTTCCGACCAGCCGTCGTCACCCCTGGCACAACGAATGACTGCACGACCCCCATCGACGCCGACGAGCCCTGAGCATGCGCCGCCTTCGCCGCTGGACGGTGCGCGCGGCGGGGGTGGTGGCGCTGGGCGCGCTGAGTCTGTGGCTCATCGTCGTCAGCACGCCTTTCCCCGAAGGCGCCCTCGATCCGCAGTCCACGCAGGGTCGTCGACTGTTCGATCGGCATGGCCGCCTGCTGCGCGACGCGCCCGGCGACCGGCCTGACGGCGGCACCGACGCCCGCGGCAGATGGCAGCCGCTGGCCGCGCTGGGCCCCTGGATCGGCCCCGCGTTCATCGCCATTGAGGACCGCCGATTTTACGATCACATGGGCGTCGACGGGCGCGGCATCGCGCGGGCCGCCTGGAGCAACCTCAAGGCAGGGCGCGTGGTCGCCGGCGGCAGCACGATCACTCAGCAGGTCGTACAGCTCACGCTGCCGCAGCCCCGGACGTTCTGGGGCAAGGCGAAGGAGGCCGTCTGGGCCTTGCGCCTGGAGCGGGCCCACGACAAGACCGCCATCCTCACCCAATACGTCAACCGGGCGCCCTTCGGGCATGGCGCGACGGGCATCGAAGCCGCGGCTCAGCAGTACTTCAGGCGACCCACGGCGGCCCTGACGCTGGCCCAGGCGGCTCTGCTGGTGGGCATCCCCCTGGCGCCCAGCCGACTCAACCCGTTCACCGATCTGGACGCGGCCATCGACCGGCAACACGCCGTATTGCGCCGCATGCGGGCCACCGGGGCCATCGACGCAGACCTACTCGCCGAGGCTTTGGCGGAGCCGATCGCCGTCGTCGAACGCCGCCACGTCTTCGCAGCGCCCCACTTCACCAGCTGGGCGCTGCGACCCAGCGCGACGAACGCGGCGGCCCGAGACACCGTGACAACCCTCGATCTGGACGTGCAGCGCGTCGTCGAAGACGCCGTCGCCTCGACCCTGCCTCCCCTGGCCGACCAGGGCGTCGGGCAGGCCGCGGTGGTGGTCCTCGACACCCAAACGGGCGACGTGCTGGCCTGGCTCGGCAGCGCCAACTTCTTCGCCGCCCCCGACGGTCAGGTCGACATGGTGGTCGGTCGGCGCCAACCGGGATCAACCCTCAAGCCCTTCGTCTACGGGCTGGGGATCGAGCAGGGGTTCACCGCCGCCAGCGCGCTGCCTGACCTGCCGCTCTTCTTCCCCACCGGCTTGGGCGGCTATCGCCCCCGCAACTACGACCGCCGGTTTCACGGCTGGGTGCGGCTGCGCACGGCGTTGGCCAACAGCTACAACGTGCCCGCGGTGTGGATGGCCCATGCGATCGGCCCGGGCGCGCTGCTCGAACGACTCGCGGCGGTGGGCTTCGCGAGCCTGACGCGATCGGTCCAGTTCTATGGGCTCGGCCTGGCGCTGGGCAACGGCGAGGTGCAGCTGATCGAGCTGGCCAACGCCTATCGGGTCCTCGCCAACGGCGGGCAGTTCACCCCCTGGCGCTGGCGGCTCGACACGCCCCTGCCCCGCCCCACCCGCGTCATGCCGGCGGCCGTCGCGCACCTGCTCACCGACATCCTCTCGGACGGCCCTGCCCGCGCCCCAGCGTTCGGCGGTGGCGGTCCGCTGCGCACCCCCTACCCCGCCGCCGTCAAGACCGGCACCAGCACCGACTTCACCGACAACTGGACCGTCGGCTACACCCGGGCGCTGACCGTGGCCGTGTGGACGGGCAACTTCGACGGCGCCCCCATGGAGGGCGTCTCAGGCGTGACCGGGGCGGCCCCCATTTGGCGGCGGGTCCTGGACGCATTGCGGGCACACTATCCGCCGCGCGCCTTCGAGACCGCGGGGCTGACGCGGCGCACGATCGCGTTGGACGACGACGGCGAGCGAACCTATGCGGAGTGGTTCATCGCCGACTTGCCCGCAGTTGCCATTCGTACATCAGGCCCTAAACTGCGGGTCACGTTTCCGGCGGATGGCGATCGCTTTGGCGCAGATGCCGATACGCCGCCCGAGTTCACGCGCCTCAAGCTGCGCGCCCAAGCCCCCGAGACGATGGACGCCGTCGTCTTCGAGATCGACGGCACCGCAGGCGCCCCCGTCTCGCGCCCTTTCGAACAGTGGTGGCCGCTTGATCCGGGCGAACACCAGCTGCGCGTGCACGCCGCCAATGACCCCGCCACGGCCAGCCAGATCGTGCGCTTCAGGGTGGACGCGAGACCCTGACCCGCCGTACGACAGGGGGTCACGATTTGGGGAGCGCTGTGCTGACACTTCTCGCGTACGCCTTGCTGGCTCCTGGCCTGCTGCTGGCGCCTGCGGGCGAGCTCTCCATTGAGCCCCCCGAGCCGCCCAAGGTTGACGTGCCGCATTGGCGCGTTCGCAACGCGCTGCAGGGCCGCAACAACCAGATCGGGCTCGGCATGAACACGCGGCTCTCCTACCGCATGCCGCTCTACCCGGGTTCCAAGAACATCTTGCTCAAGGGCAGCTACGTCGACGTCGGCGGGATCGCCCGGATCAGCCCGGCGTCGCTGCACCATGGCCTCTACGTCGAGGCCGTACCGATCGCCCCGCTCCAGTTTCGCTTCGGCATCGGCCGGCTGGCGTACTTTGGCCTGTTTGGGACGGTGATCGAATACCCTTCACCCGACGCCGACTGGAGCCCGCAGGCGCTCAAAGACAACCAGCCCATGGCCCGGCCCGGCGGGGGGCTCGTTTGGCGAGCGATGGGTAAGCTGCGGCTGAAGTTCGGGCCGGTCGTCGTGCTGCACGAGCAGCTGGTGGTCGGCCTGCGCATGGACGCCCTCGACACGGGCAGCTACTGGTACGAGCCGATCAACGACATGCTGGTCGGCCAGCGCGACCATATCTGGGTGATGAAGAACACCTTGGGCTATCTGGTGTACGGCGATACGAGCCGCGAATTTCTAGTGATCGGCGCGCATCACGAGCGCTATCAGACCTTCAAAACCGATCTGCGCCGCCAGATCGTAGGCGCGGTCAGCCTGTATCGTCCGCGCTATGATTGGTGGGGGCATCCGGCGTTCGCGCTGCTGGCCGGCGCGATGGTCGAAGACGTGTACCGCCAGGGGTCCCTCTACATCGGCGGACAGATCATCACCACGTTTGATTTGTACTGATTCAAACTGATCCAAAACTACTGACTCGAACCTACTCATTCGACATGCCCACGCACCCAAGGAGCCCCCATGGTCGACTTCAACCTCTCCACCGAGCAGCAGCAGCTGCGCGACCTCGCCCGCGACTTTGCCAAGAAGGAGATTCGCCCGGTCAGCGCCCATCATGACGAGACCGGCGAGTTCCCCATGGCCGTCTTCAAGAAGGCCTGGGACGTGGGCATCGTCAACACGCACATCCCCGAGGCCTACAACGGCATGGGCCTGGGCTGCTTCGAGGGCGCGCTGATCGGCGAAGAGAACGCCTGGGGCTGCACCGGCATCAGCACGATCATCGAGGCCAACACCCTGGCCGAAGCCCCGGTGATCGTCGGCGGCAGCGAGGCCCAGAAGACCAAGTACCTCGGCCGCATGACCGAAGAGCCGTTGCTGTGCGCCTATGGCGTCACCGAGCCCAACTCGGGCAGCGACGTGGCCAGCCTGAAGGCCACGGCGGTGCGCAAGGGCGACCACTACGTGCTCAACGGCGAGAAGATGTGGATCACCAACGCCGGCCACGCGAACTGGTTCTTCGTGCTCGCCAAGACCGATCCCGACAAGGGCCACCGCGGCATGACCGGCTTCATCGTCGACGCCGACAGCGAGGGCCTCACGCTGGGCCGCAAAGAGATCAACCTCGGGCAGCGCGCCAGCGACACCCGCGGCGTGAAGTTCGAAGACGTCATGGTGCCGGTCGAGAACCGCCTGGGCGAAGAAGGCGAAGGCTTCATCCTGGCCATGAAGGCCTTCGACCACACCCGGCCCCTGGTGGCCAGCGGCGCGGTCGGCCTGGCGCGCGCCGCCTACGAGCACGCAGTCGAGTACGCCGGTCAGCGCCGCACCTTCGGCAAGCCCATCGCCGCGCATCAGGCCATCAGCTTCATGATCGCCGACATGGCGAAGGACATCGAGGCAGCGCGCCTGCTGGTGTGGAAGTCGGCCTGGACCATCGACCAGGGCGTGCGCAACACCTACTTCGCCAGCATCGCGAAGTGCTTCGCGGCCGACGCCGCGCACCGGATCGCGAGCGACGCGGTGCAGGTGTTTGGTGGCAACGGGTTCAACACGGAGTACCCGGTGGCGAAGCTGCTGCGCGACTCGAAGATCTTCCAGATCTATGAGGGCACGAGCCAGATCCAGCGGGTTATCATCGCTAGAGAGATTTTCGGCAAGCTCGGGCGCTGATGTACCCAAGTTTGTACCCAAGTCATCGCCAATACCATCGCACGATGAAGACAGACTTGAGGCTTGGATGCGGGTTCCCTGCCACGATTGTGGCGCCCAAATAGCGCCGCAGGTCGGTCAGCACCTGACCTACGGTGGCGAGCTGGTCTGGCATCAGTCCTTTTCTTGCTCGAGGTGCGGCGCTGCCTTGGCGGTGGATGACTGCGGATTCCCGCCGGAGTCGGCCCGTCAAGACCTCTTGGCAAAGCATGGTGAATGGCGCGTTGTCCTCGTCGACGAGCGACAAAGGATGCTGGCCGTCAAAGCACTTCGCGCATTGTTTGAGTGGGACCTGAAGCGGGCTGCCGCCCACCTCAAGGCGGCTCAGGCAGGGCTCTGGAGCGGAACGAACGTCGAGGCACTCTGGGTTGCCCACCACCTGAACGCGGACGGGGTCGGCGCCGAGGTTGTCAGGGTAGGCTGACTCTCAATCTCGGTCCTCACGGTCAGCCGTTGCGAGGTTGCTGGAACCGCAAGCCACCAGGTGCAGTGCCGTCGACAACAACGCCAGAGAGCTTCGAGTCGAGCCCTGCGCCGGCTTGCCATGCGACGTGTCGAATCCTGCGCAAGGCGTTTTTGGCTGCGCAGGCCGCGTTTGCGGCGGCGTGGCGAGAGGCCCTCGATGACTTCACGCGGGGCGTTCGCGTTTGCTTTCCCGAGGGTGGCTGGTGGCCGTTCGGATGCCGAGCGGTCGTGACGCCGACGCAGCAGGTTTAGCGCCAGCGGCGATCGCTGCGAGATGCGATGAGAATTGAGCGGCGGCCGCGATCGGGAGATGCGCAATGGGTGGCGTCTGCCTTGGGTGGAAGGGTCTCG
>JBNMOZ010000220.1:0-8812 GCA_051276005.1 Bradymonadia bacterium
GTCCGGATCAAAGGTGCCCCCATCCGCCTGGAGATCCGGCGCAGGCGGTCGAGGGTCGACCGTATTGTCCAAGCAACTCCAGCACAGGCCGCCGCCCACCAGGACACAGAGGATCCAACGCATCAAAGCGCTCCTTCCAAGCAAGGATCAGTCGAAGGCACCAGGACAGCCGCCGCACGGGGCGCGAGTTCAAAGACAGAGAGGCCCCGGTCGTCGCTCGCGATCCGACGTCCGCTGAGCGCGTCGGTGAACGGCCCCTGCGCCCGCAAGTCGGGCGGCAACGCGAGGCGCACGGGCGTGTCGTCGTCGCGGTTGAGCACCACCAGCGCCGGCCGGCCATCGCCGGTGTCACGCGCGAAGCTGAGTCGCTCGGCGGTCGCCTGCAAAGGCCGCAGCGCGCCACGACGCAGCGCCGGGAGACACCGCCGCAACCGGGCGACCTGACCGACGAATCGATGGGTCGCCTGCTCGAGCGGGGTGCGCTCGTTGCCGAAGCGCATAGGCCGTCGGTTGTCGGGATCGTTGGCGCCCGGCATGCCGAACTCGTCGCCGTAGTACAGCACCGACGCGCCCGGGATGGTGAGCACATAGGTCTGCGCGAGCCGCAATCGGGCATGCGCGCGCGCGTCGTCGGGGATGGGCGGTCGGGCCGTCCAGGGCTGCTCGAAGATGGTCGAGTCGATTTGACCGGCCGCCTCGCTCAAGAAGCGCGTCACGTCGTGGTTGCCGACGAAGTTGCCCATGACGGCCGTGCTGCCCGCCCACGCCGCTTCGCTTTGGGCCCAGGCGTCGGCGAGCGTCCACAGGGGGGCCGACTCCCAGGCGAAGGCGCCGCGGATCGCCCACATCAGCGGGAAGTCGAACTGCGCGTCGAGTCCATCCGGCCCCAGATAGCGCCGAATCTGACCGCGCTCACTGGGCCCGGTAAACGTCTCACCGATCAGGTACTGCCGCGCGCGCAGCCCCTCAAACTCGGCGCCGACGGCGCGGGTGAGTTGACGGATCACGAAGCGCGGCATCATGGGCACTGCGTCGACCCGCAGTCCGTCCAGATCGAAGCGGCGCATCCACCACAGCGCGTCGTCGATCTGGGTGTCGAGGATCGCCGCGTCGTCCCAGTTGAGGTCGGGCAGATAGTCGGTGAACCAGCACACCTGGATGGCGCTGAACCAAGGGCAAATCGAGGTGCCGCAGTAGCAGCCGGGCGGCGTGAACCAGTCGGGATGCGCCGTCGCATAGGGATGATCGGCGTGCAGATGGTTGAGCACGACGTCCATGATCACCCGAACGCCACGCGCATGGGCGGCCTGCACGAAGGCGTCGACGTCGGCCTCGGTGCCAAAGCGGGGATCGACAGTGCGCGGCGCGATGGGCCAGTAGCTGTGGAAGCTCTCGTAGCGTGGCGGGCCTCCCTCGACGCCGGGCCACTTGCCGTCGGGGTTGAGGTTGAGCGGCGAGATCCAGATCGCGTTGATCCCAAACTGCTCGAAGTACCCGCCTTCGAGAGCAGCGCGCAGGCCGTTGAGCGTGCCGCCCAGGCGATCGCCGGGCGGGCGCAGCCGATCCGCGGGGGTGAAGGGCGCGTCCTTGGCGAAGCGATCGAGCACGACCTGGTAGATGGTCGCGTCGGCCCAGCGAAAGCGCTCAGGCTCGCTCCAGAACGGGGCCTCGAAGGTCTCCAACGCACGACCCGCCGTGTCGCGCGCGTCGATGCGCAGGCGATGCTTGCCCAAAGGCGCGCTGAGGTCGGGCACGATCGTGTCGGCGTCCACCGTCACCGTGATGGGGGCGTCATCGACGAACGCGCGAACCGATCGCGCGTCGAGGGGCGCGTCGATGCGCTGCAGCGTCAGCTCTGCGTGGGGCGCAGCCTGGCGATGATGCAGCGCGGTCAGCTTCAGTGATGGTCGACTGCAGTCGGCGACGTCGATGAGCGACCACTCGGCACCGTCGTGCCGCACTTGCACCGGGTTGTCGGCGTCGAGCGCCCGCCGGCCATCCACCTCGATACGGTAGCGATGCCGACCGGGCGGCACGTCGATCGCCGCAGAGAAGATGCCGGCTTCATCAGCGGTCAGCGGCGTTTGCCGCGCGTCAAAGTTGTTGAAGGTGCCTGCGACGCCAACCTGGGCCGGCCTCGCATCCAATTCGATCCGAACGTGTAGCCGACAATCGCGAACTTGCGGCGCCAAGGGCTGCGGCGGCGCGTCACACCCCGATGCACCCAGACACAGCACACCCAGGTACAGCGCACCCAGGTACAGCGCACCCAGGTACAGCGCACCCAGGCCCGCACCCAGACCCAGGGCGAGCGATTGAGCCAGCCGAGGCACCGTGAGCCCGGTCACTGCGCGACGAGAATCCGCGCGTCGCGAGGCGACACGGTGATGTCGAGGGTCCCGTTGGCGCCGACGGTGAAGGTCTGATCGCTCAGCCGGTCCACCAGCGTCGTGCCCGCGACGAAGGCGGTCTGCATGGCCGTGCCCTCAAAGCTGCTGCGCGTCTCATGGGCGTCCTCGGTGTTGATCATGACCAGCACCGACACGCCCTCGTAGGTGCGCTCGAAGGCCAGCAGGCCCGCGTCGCTCTGGGTGCCGTTATGGGCGGTCGCCCAGCGGAACTTCACGTCGCCGCGGCGCAATGGCGCCAGCTCGCGCCGCAACTTGATGAGTCGCTGCGTGAACGTGAAGGTGTCGTTGGTCTGGTCGAAGCCCGAGTACCACATGTCTTCGCGGTTGGACGGATCGGGCCCGCCCTTGAAGGCCTGCTCGGTGCCGTAATACAGGCACGGGACGCCGTCGATGGTGAACAGGTAGACCATCGCGTTGTGCAGCTTGGCGAGGTCGGGGAACTCGAACAAGAAGCGCGACACGTCATGGTTGTCGATGAAGTGCACCAGCAGCTGGCTGGGCACGAGGGGCTGACCATCGGCGTCGGTGGGGCCGTCGGTCTTCGGGGTGCGGCTGTAGCGCGGTCGGCCCGGCTCGTCCTCGGTGTCGCGCGCCTCGAAGAGCCGCTGCACGTTGATGGTCGGATCGCTGTTGCCGAACACCCCGTTGAAGACCTGGTACTTCGCCGAGAAGTAGAAGACCGAGTCGACGCCCTCGTTCTGGGTGTAGCGCCCCAACAGGGCGTCGTCGCCGTCGAAGGCCTCGCCAAACATGAAGAAGTTGTCTTTGCCAAGCTGCTTGGCGAACCGCCGCATCGCCGGGGCGAAGACCTCGAAGAACCCGGGCTCTTGATGCTTGATCGTGTCGATGCGGAAGCCGTCAAAGTCGGCCGCCTCGATCCAGTACTGAAAGACCTTGATCAGCGCCTCGCGCACGTCGGCGCGGCTGGTCTTGAGGTCTTTGAGTCCGCCGGGGAAGTCGCCCAGGATCTCCTGCTCGCGGCGATACTCGAAGCTCTCTTGGCCATCGCCTTCCCAGACCGTCACGCGCCCCTTGCGGTTGTACCACTCGGGGTTTTGAAACTCGGCCGGCATGGGCGGGGTGCGGTTGATCTCGGGCTGCTCGACCCACTCGATGGGGGCCAGACCGTTCTCGCCCAGCGCCGTAAAGCCCTGCACGCCACGGCTGTCGTACTCAGGATCCCACTCGCTGGAGCGCCGCAGCTCGCTGCCCACGTCGCCATTCTGGCTGCCGGCACCCGGACCGCCGCCGCCGAAGAAGACCGTGTCGGGCTGCCCGTTGCGGTTGATGTCGTAATAGAAGAGCTGGCCGATGTGGTTGGTGACCACGTCGAGGATCACCTTGATGCCGCGGGCGTGGCACTTCTTGACGAGCTGCTGCAGCTTGGCCAGATCGCCGAAGTGCAGGTTGGTGGCGATGAAGTTCTGCGTCCAATAGCCATGGTAGCTGGCGAAGCCGGCGTCCTCTTCGACGTTGCGCACCACCGGGCTGATCCACAGCGCCGTGACGCCCAGCGACTCGATGTAGTCGAGCCGATCGATGATGCCTTGCCAGTCGCCCCCGTGATACGAGGCGGGCTTGCGGTAGTCGACGTTGAAGTTGTTGTTCGGATCGCCATCTTCGAAGCGGTCGACGATGATTTGATAGATGATCTCGTCGCGCCAGTCCTCGACATGCGTCTGATGATCGAGCTGGGTGTCGACGGTCACGCAGCCGCCGAGCAGCGCGGCGAGCGCGATGACGATGGCGCGCCCCACCGAGGTGTGCAGGTCGGATGTCTTCTTCACGTCCACTCCCTCAATATCCGCCGCCGCGGCCGAACCACCACTCCGCGCGCGCGCCGATGTAGTACGCCGTCTTCATGTCTGAGCGTGGATCTTGTGTCGGGTACAGATCCAGCGCCGCGTCGTTGAGCAGCGTCGCCGCGAAGATCGCCCGAAGCTGCGGCCGACTGAAGAGACCCTGCTCGCGCGACCAGGTCCAGCCCGGCAGCAAGGCGAACTGCATCACGCGGGCGACCGCCTGCTGATTTGTCTGTGGATTCAAGCCGTTCGGCCGGCTGATCTGCACCGAGGCCTCACCCGCGAGAGACCACAAATCAAACATCAATTCGGGGCGAACGACAGCCGCCACCTCGAGCCGATCGTCGAAGTCTTCTTCTTGGCCATCCGCGTCGATGAACATACGCGTGTAGCTGCCAAACTGGACGCCGAACGCGCTCGCGCGCCCCCGCAAAGGCCACTCAACGGCGCCGGCGACCGCGAGCCGATACTCCTTGGCGTCGACGGATCGGCGATCTCGGTTGAGGCCGAAGGGCGTGCCGAGCTCGTCGTAGACCGCCAGGCCCTGGGCGTAGCGCAGCCAAACGTTGAGGTGCCCGTTGCGGCCAAAGCCCCACAGGCCGACCTGTACGCCAACCAGGAAGCCTCGGTCGTCAGGCAGCGGCTCACTCTCCGAGAACGACCCATCCAGGGCGCGCTCGGTGGCGCCCAGGTGGTGATACTCGGCGTAGAGCTTGAGCTTGCGGTTCTCGCCCAGCAGCGTCGCGGAGAGGGCCGCGACGACCTTTTGGCGATCGTCGAGGATGACCTCTTCGGCGCCAAACGCCGACGCCGCCGGCACGGGCACGCGGTTGACGGACCGGCCATCCTCAAGCCGATTCACGCCGACGAGGCCGTGCAACTCCAGGGTGTCCCATTTGAGGCCCGCGCCCATGCCCAGCACGTTGAGGTCGTCCATGGGCCAGAAGTTCATCAGATAGATGTCGTTGCCGCGCACCCAGCGGCTGCCGAGCCAGACGAAGCCGGTCGCGTCGATGCCGTCTTCGGGCTCGGTGTACTCGACGAACACCTGCCGCAGCGCGATCGTGGCCTTCGCTTGGCCCGTGTAGTGAAACAGGTCGTCGAAGAACGCGATCGTGGTGTGCACGCGGGCCTTGCGCCGGCCAGCGCGGTAGGCCCAGTAGCCGAAGTCGAGCTCAAGGTAGTTGTCTTCGATCAGCCGCGGCCCGAAGGCGACGATCTGTCGCCCCTTGCCCTGCCCGCCGTCGGCGTCGGTGGAGAAGCCAATGCGTCCGTACGATCCAAAATAGAACCGCTCATCGGGGGCCGTCGGCGCGGCGGCAGGCATGCCTTGCTCGGGTCGGCCCGCCACAGGCTGCGGCGACGGCGTGGGCTTGGGGGGCGGCCGCTGGGCCGCACTGCGTCGAACCGGCGACACCGGCTGCGCTGCGACCGGGCAAGCGATAAGCAGTGACAGCCCCAGGAGAGCACGCAGCATGTCGACTCCGCGAAGGTTGAGCCGTCCACCCCTTTGAGGATCGACGGGCAGGCTGTCGACTTGGTTATCAGATTTGACCGCGTTCGTCAGCCTTGCCGCGGGCATGCCAGGTGGGCTCAGCCGTTCGTGTACAGCACAACGCCCAGAACGGACTTGCTGGGCACGAGACGATGCAGATCGACGCCGAGCAAGCCGAGCCAATCGACCAGCAGCGCGCAGAACCGACACATATCAGGCACCGACAGGCCATGGGCCGTAAACGCCTGCAGCATTGCGCGATCGGTGGCCGTCGTCTCTGCTGGACGGGCGTCACGCGAGATGGCCATGCGAGCGATCCCGACCAGCTCGTCGACGGTCGCGTCGTCGGTCTTGGGCACGTGAACCAGGCAGGCTTGGAGCACAAGCCGCGTGAGGATGTCGGCGTCATCGCCGTTGAGCTTGAAGCGCTCGGCCAGCGGAGTGACGTCGAGGCTCACGCTCACGCGGAGGCTGGACTTGCGCCGAACCTCGAGCGCACCAACCGCGTCAGTCTGCTCGCCGATGGCCAGGATCTCCATCTCGGTCAGCAGCACGACCCGACGCGCGGCGTCTAACGTCGGCACGTCGAGGCGCCGCAGGACCTCGGCCAGAGGCGTCGCCGCCGCCCGACGGTTCATCAACGCGCTGCACACCGGATCGCGTGACAGCGCCGCGCCCTCTTGGATACGCGGACCGCGCAGCAGCGCGCGGGCTCCCAGCTGTTCGAGGCAATTGAGCGCGAGCTGGACCGGCACCGCGTTGACGACGCCCAGCAGCGTCGCAGCCACTTGCAAGCGCGTCTCGTTGCCGGCCCCGGCCGGACGCCGGAAGACCCGAAATGTGCCCCCCGGCCAACCCAGGCACATGCTCAGGCTGGTGCGCATCATCGCCACGCCCACTTCGTGCATTTGATTGGGCGTGAGCAGCCCCGTGCGCGCCGCCCAGGTCTCCAACTCGCGCGGCGTGCGCAGGGCCCGCGCCTCGCCCTGGGCGCTCGGCGGGATGCGCGCCCGATCGACGAGGATCTTGCCGAGTTGGACAGCCACGATGTTCGTGCGAACCCCGACCAGCCGGCCGTCGGCGAGCACGAGTTCGCCCCGGGCGCGCCCGCAGAGCAACTCAACACGGTGGGTGGCGGCTTCGCGAACCCAGCGCATGAGCAGCGCGGGCAAGGTGCCGCGAAGGGCCGACCGAATGTTGGTGTCGTGCCATGTCCAGCTGCCCGTAAACGGCGGCGCCTCGTCGATATTGATGTCGAGCAGCCTGGATGGCGATGACGGGTTCGCCGACCTGGGCTTGGGCACGCCGAGTGCGACATTGGCGCTGCGCGACTCGGCCCGGTCGAACGCATCGTCGAGATCCTCAAGAGAGTCCGACAGGGCGCGCGCTGCCTCCTCGACCAGAGCGGCCGTGTGCGCCGACGGCTCCGTGCGCCGATCGCGGGTTTGCGATGGCGCATGTTGCGGCTCGCTCTTGCTGACCGGCTCCGCGAGGCTCGCAAGCCGAACCGGACGCGAGCGTCGAGGCACGGTCGATCGGGTCGTCGTCGTCGGCAAGCCGAGCAGCGCGCCTGGCCTCGCTCCGGGGGGCTCGGATGGACGCGCCATACGAAAACGCGAAGACTGCCTGCCGCCATCATTGGCGACCGGCTGGTCAGACGCCTTGAGGCGTGCCGGCGTCGAGACAGGGCGCGTCGAGCGCGTGGCTTGGGCCTCGTAATCCGTCGGCGTCGGATCCGGCACGGCAGCGCGCGGCGTGCTGGTCGACGGCGCCGAGGGCGGGCGCATGTAGGCGGCCAGGTTGCGTGGTCGAAGCGGCGCGCCCTTGCGCGCCGTGCCCGGGATGGCTTCGGGCGGCATCGGGGGCGGCAGCCGCGGCGCAGGTTGCAGCCGCTCTACCGGGGCCGGCGCTTCTGGCGGCGGCGCTTCTGGCGGCGGCACTTCTGGCGGCGGCGGTGAAGGCATGGGCGCGGGCGCCAACGCGAGTTGCACGGGAGGGGGCGGCTCTGGGGGTGCAGAGTCGAGCTTGGCGGGGCCGTCGACGATGCCCAGCCCGCGCATCAGTTCGACCGTCTGCTCCGGGGTCAGGCCCGCCCCTCGGGCGCTGGTCAGCACGGCGGTCATCAGCTTGACCCGATCGACAACGGGTCGCGCTGAGCCGTCCGTCGACGCGCCGCCCATGCCCTGCAGTTGGCCCAGCGCGAGCAGCAAGTCTTCAGAACTGTCGGTCATTGATCTCCCGCGGCGGGCTAAACGCAACACGCAGAGAGCAGCTAATACCACTGCATGGGGCAACAAGTCATGGTTTCGCCAGGACCGTCGATGCATAGAATTGCACGCCCACGCCGATTGCAGCGCGGACGCCTGACCGCTTCGAGTAGATTTACGTTATGCGTACTCTGATCATGTTCGTTGGCCTGAGCCTTGTTGGGTGCCCCGCGCCACAATCTGACACTCGCGGCATCGATATGCGGCCCGACGTCGACGCGACCGATGCGCGTCCACTCGATGCCCGCATCGCCGACGCGACTCTGGCTGACGCAGGCCCGGCGGACGCGGCAGGGCCGGCTGACGGTGGGTTCGACGCGGCCGACACGGGCGAGGCAGTCGATGCGAGCGTGGTCGATGAAGGCGCCGACGCCGCGCCCCCACCGGGCTGCGCGCGGTACGGCCAAGCGACGGTCGCAGGGCGCATCGTCGGGCCCGTGCTGGCCGAGGCCTCCGGCGTGGCAGCGTCTCGCCAGAGTCCGGGCACGCTGTGGATTCATAACGACTCAGGCAACGCCGCTGCGCTGTACGCGGTGTCGACTGACGGCGTGGTACGTGGTTGGATCCCACTCCCCGCCGCCGCTGACCTCGAAGACATCGCGATCGCCCGCTGCCCCGCCGCCGAGCGCTGGTGCATCTGGGTGGCCGACATTGGCGACAACGCCGAGGTGCGCGATGACGTGCGGATCTTCGTGGTGCCCGAGCCTCCCGTGCGCGACGGCGAGATGGTCGTCGACGGCATCACGACGCTCAGCCGGACCTACCCCGACCGCCCACATGACGCGGAGGCTCTCATGGTTGCCGAAGACGGGCAGCGCTTCTGGATTATTACGAAGG
>JBNMOZ010000221.1:0-8796 GCA_051276005.1 Bradymonadia bacterium
TGGTGGGGCCCCCCTGGCCCCCCCGCTGTGGGACGGGGGGGGTCCCAGGGCGGGGCGGACTGCGAGGGTGGGTCGGACTACGAGACGGTGTCGGCGTCCATGTGGCACTTCTTGTACTTCTTACCGCTGCCGCACCAACACGGGTCGTTGCGACCCAGCTTGGGGCGATCGCGGCGCACGGTGCCCACCGCGCGGCGCACCGGGCGATCGGCCAGCACCTGCTCGGGGCTGGGGCCCTTGTTCTGGCCGGGGCTCTCGTCGGGATCGGCCTTGTCGTTCTCGGCTGCGCGGGCCTGCATCTGGCGGGCGCGCGCTTCCATTTGGCGACGGCGCTCGTCCTGCTCGGCCTGCACTTCGCCTTCGCTCTGCAATTGCAGACGGAACAGCTGACCCATGACCTGCGACTTGATGTTGATCAGCAGGTCCTTAAAGAGCCGGAAGCCCTCCTTCTGGTACTCCTTCTTCGGATCGCGCTGGCCGTAGCTGCGCAGGCCAATGCCGGTGCGCAGCTGGCTCATCACCGTGAGGTGGTTCTTCCACTGCTCATCGATCTGCCGCAGATACAGGTCCTTGGCGATCTGCTGGAAGAGCAGCGGCCGCCCGGCCTCGAACTCAGCGCTCTTGGCCAAGAACGGCTTCTCGACCTCGAAATAGATGCGCTGCTGGTAGCGCACCGCTGCGCGTGGCAAATCGGAGATGTCGACGCGGTGGTTGAACTGGAACAACACCGCCTCGTTCATCGCGTCGAGGTCCCATTTATCGGGAGACAACGCGTCGGGGCAGTACACCTGGGTGATGTTGAAGACGAGGTCTTCAATGCAGTCGAGCGAGATCTCCTGCAGCGGCTCGGCCTTCGCCAGGCGCTCGGTGCCCAGCTCGGTGATCTTGAAGGTGATCGCCTCAGGCGGCGCCTCAGCGCTCTTGCCGTCCTCGCTGACGGTGAGCTGCTCTTCGTCGATCTCGACGGTGATGTATTCGCTCTGGCGCAGCTTGTCGGTGCAGACCATGACGAAGCTCGCGTCCAGGCCCAGATCGTCGATCAGGCCGCGCGCGGTCTGCGGGCTCTTGGTCAGCGCGGTGAGCAGGGCCATCGTGCGATCGTCTTCGCTCGACAGGATCCGCCGCCGCCATTTGTAGACGGTCTTGCGCTGCTGATCCATGACGTCGTCATACTCGAGCAGGTTCTTTCGAACATCGAAATGCTGAGCCTCGACGCGCCTTTGTGCGTTCTCGATCGCCTTGCTGACCATGCCCGCCTCGATGGGCTGATCATCGCTCATGCCCAACCGCTGCATGATGCCCTGCATGCGATCGTTGGCGAAGATGCGCATCAGGTTGTCTTCGAGGCTCAGGTAGAACCGGCTGGCCCCCGGATCGCCCTGACGGCCGGCGCGGCCACGCAGCTGGTTGTCGATGCGGCGGCTCTCATGGCGCTCGGTGCCCAAGATGAACAGCCCGCCCGCAGCGAGGACCTTCTTGTTCTCGGCGTTGAAGACGTCGCGCGTCGCGGCGATCTCACCGATCAACGACTCGGGCACCTTCGCGAGGACCGGCTCGTCCGCGATCATCTCGCGGGCCTTGTCCTCGTTGCCGATCACGATCTGTTTGACGAAGTCTTCGCACTTCTCCCACTGCACCGTGTAGCGCTCGGCGACGCCCAGCTCGAGCAGCTTGGCCTGTCCCCAGAACTCTGCGTTGCCGCCCAAGATGATGTCGGTGCCGCGACCGGCCATGTTGGTGGCCACGGTGACGCGCCCCAGCCGGCCGGCCTGCGAGACGATGCTGGCTTCGCGGGCGTGCAGCTTGGCGTTGAGCACCTCATGGTCGATGCCCTCTTTGAGCAGCATCTTGTGGATGATCTCGGACTTCTCGACGCTCGTCGTGCCCACGAGGACCGGCTGGCCGCGCTCGTTGCAGTCCTTGATCTCGGCCACGCACGCGCGAAACTTACCCTTCTCGGTCGCATAGACGAGGTCGGGGCGGTCATCGCGGATGATGGGCTTGTTCGTCGGCACCACGAGGGTGTCGAGCTTGTAGGTCTTCTGAAACTCCGTCTCTTCGGTCTTCGCCGTACCGGTCATGCCGGCCAGCTTGTCGTAGATGCGGAAGTAGTTTTGGAACGAGACCGTCGCGAGCGTCTGGTTCTCGGCCTGAATGCTGACGCCCTCTTTGGCCTCGACCGCCTGGTGAAGGCCGTCCGACCAGCGGCGCCCCTTCATGAGGCGACCGGTGTGCTCATCGATGATCAGCACCTCACCGCCCTGCACCAGGTAGTTGTCGTCGCGGCGATACAAGGTGTGGGCCTTGAGCGCGTTGTTGACGTGGTGCAGCAGCACGATGTTGCCCGGCTCGTACAGGTTGCCCACGTCGAGCAGCCCCTCGACCTCTTCGACGCCTTCCTCAGTGAGGGTGGCGGAGTGGGACTTCTCGTCGACGTTATAGTGAATGTCGCGCTTGAGCTTGGGGATCACCTTGTCGACGGTGATGTAGTGCTCACCCGCATCTTCGGCCGGGCCAGAGATGATCAGCGGCGTGCGCGCCTCGTCGATGAGGATGGAGTCGACCTCATCGATGAGCGCGAAGTAATGCGCGCGCTGCACGTACCGCGACAGGTCGAACTTCATGTTGTCGCGCAGGTAGTCGAAGCCGAACTCGTTGTTCTGCCCGTAGGTGATGTCGGCGTCATAGGCGGCTTTGCGCACGCCCTCGTCCATCTGGTTGACGATGACGCCCGTGCTCAAGCCCAGCCAGCGATACAGCTGCCCCATCCACTCCGCGTCGCGGCGGGCGAGGTAGTCGTTGACCGTAATGACGTGTACGCCCTTGCCGGTCAGGCCGTTGAGGTAGGTGGGCATGGTGGCGACGAGGGTCTTGCCCTCACCGGTCTTCATCTCGGCGATTTGGCCTTGATGCAGCGCCGCGCCGCCGATGACCTGCACGTCGTAGTGCCGCATGCCGAGCACGCGCCAAGCCGCCTCCCGCGTGACCGCGAAGGCCTCCACCATGATGTCGTCGAGCTTCGCACCGTTGTCGAGCTTCTGCCGAAACTCCGCCGTCTTGGCCTTGAGCTCGGCATCGCTGAGGGGCTTGATGCGCCCCTCCATGCCGTTAACCGCGGTGACGATGGGGCGCAATTTCTTGAGGGCACGGTCGTTGGCCGAGCCAAACATCTTCAGGAGGGATTCAAACACGGGCGGGGGTCTCCGGGCGGCGACGGGAAGAGAACGAGCGGCCCTTTGGGGGTCCTATGCGGGCGACATACTATGCGCATTGCGCCCGGATGCAAGCCGAGCCGGTCTGACAGTCGCGCAGGTGTAGCAACCCGGCGCCGACACGGCTATGCTCCGCCGGGTGTGGATATGCCCTGAATGTCGCTCCATCTATACCGAACGTGCGCAGACCTGCGAGCGTGACTCGGCCCCCTTGGCCGAGGTCCAGGCGCACCAGACCAAGAGTCGCTATCCCTTGCTGGGCAAGGTCGTCGGCGATCGCTATCACTTAATCGGTGGGCTAGGACAAGGCGGACTGGGCACGGTTTACCTCGCTCAGCACCTGCATCTGGGTCAGCTGTTCGCGGTGAAGTTCCTCGATGTCGATGCCCTCATCGAGCAAGACAAGAAACAAAAGCACGAGACGCGGCGCGACTTTCTCAAGGAAGCCCGGGTTGCGTCGTTGATCCGGCACGACTCTGTTGTGCGGGTCAGTGACTTCGGCGAACACGAGCGCCTGCCGTTCTTGGTCATGGAGTATGTGCCCGGGCCGTCGCTGCTGCATGTGATCGGTCAGCGCGGCCGGTTCCCCGAAGAAGAAGCGATCAGCATCGCCCGTCGCATCGGTGAGGCCCTCGACGCCTTCCATGAGCGGCGGCTGGTGCATCGCGACCTCAAGCCGGCGAACGTGATCCTCGATCCGCGCGGCGATGGGCGGCTGACGCTGGTGGACCTGGGGCTGGTCAAAGACCTGTCTGGGCCAGGCGGCAGAGCATCGACCCATCCGATGGCGTTGCGCGGCACCCCCGGCTACCTCGCCCCCGAGCAGGTGCCCGCGTGGGTCTTGGGCGGCGCAGGCGTGCGGGCCACGAGCGACAAAGCGCTGGTCGACGCCCGGGTCGACATCTATGCGCTCGGCGTGATCCTGTACGAGATGCTCGCGGGCGTCTCGCCATACCCCGACGGCACCAACACCCAGATCATCGTCTACTGCTGCACGCGTGATGCGATCCCGTTCACCGAGGTGCACCCGCCGGTGCGTTTGCGGCCGGGGCTCGCCGAGCTGGTCTACGACACGATGAGCCGCGATCCGTCGCGCCGCCCGCAATCGGCCGCCGACTTCCTCGAGCAGCTCGACGCGGTGGCCATGGGCGTCAGCGCGTCGCGCACGTCATGGCCCGCGTTGGTGCTGCCGGACCGCCCGTCGGTGCCGCGCATGAAGGACTCGCTGGCGGGTCTGGTGTTGCCGTCGAACGTGCTGACGGTCCCGCCACGTAAACAGACCGGCATGCTGCTGGGCGCCATCCCTGAGGCGGGGCTGGCCGAGGTGGGGCTCGCGTCGCTGGGATCATTCGAGATGGAGGCCACGCAGGTCTTCAACGAGCCCGACCCCACCCCGGCGGTGCTCCCGCGCTCGCGCCCAGCGATGGATCACAACGCGACGATGGACTCGCCGATCGATGCGTTCGACGACCTGCCCGATCTGAGCCAGTCAGAGCCCGCCACGTTTGCCCCCGGCGACGCGACGGTGGTCGCAGACGATCTGCCCGACCTCGACAACTTCGACGACGCCTTTGACGATCTGACCGAGGCCAGCACCCGCGTTGACAAATACACCGACAGCATCGCCGCCGATCTGGCGCCCCGGGTCGAAGCCGCGCTGATGCCATCGGTGCGCGGTGGTCGTTCGCATGAGCCGCCACCGCCGCCATTGCGCACCTCAGGGGGTCGCAAGAGCCTGGGCATGCTGGTCATTGGCCTGGCGGCCGCGTTCATCACCGCGCTCATCGTTTGGATGCTGTCTGAGCCGTCCGCCTCCGTGACGGTGACGCCGGTTGTGCAGAGCGCCGATCCGGTGGTCGTGCCCGTGCGCGTCACACCCAACGAAGCGGTCAAGGCGGTGCCCGCGACCCGCAGCGGCCCAGAGGCAATGCCGCGCACCGCCGATGCGGCACCCAGCACCGCGCCCACCGCGCCCACCGCGCCCGCCAGCATCGCGCTCGCGGGCAGTTCATCGGCAGCGCCCGCGACGAAGGCCGCAACCCCCGCCACTCGCGCCCGCTCTCGCCGTCGCGCGCCGGTCAAAGCGACGCCCTCCAAGGCGCGGCCCTCCAAGACCCAGCACCTGTCCTCGCTGATCCGCAAAGGCGACCGCGCCTTTAATCAGAAGCGACACCCCGATGCGCTGACGCATTACCGCGCGTTCCTCAAGGACGCACCGGCCGACCACCCCAAGGTCAACGACATCAAGCGGCGCATCCCCTACCTGCTCAAGCTGATCAAAAAGAGCCCCTGATCCCCTGCGGTAGCGTTCAAGCGAGCGCCCGACTACGATGGCGAGATGCGCCAATCTCTCCGGTTTCTGCCCGGCCTTCTTTGTTTGCTGTCGCTGCCTGTGGCGGCGCACGCCGCTGATCGCGTCGACGCACCCATGCGAGATGCGCTGCGGGCGCTGTCGGCGAAGGCGTCAACGGCGACCTTGGCAGGCGCGATCGCCCTGTATCGCGACGCGCTCGGGGGCCCATTGGCGGGCTACGGCCGGGCCCACCTTCTGCTCGCAGAGCTGTACGTCCGCGAATCGCGTTGGCCCGATGCCGCGGTGCACTTCAAGGCATGTCTTGCCGATGATCGGGTTGACCCGATCGACCGCGATCTCGTTTGCCAGGGCGGACTCAACGACGCCACCGCGCCCCTCGACGGCCTGCCCGCCGGCGCGACGGCGCGGGTGCTCATGCCCAAGACTTTCGCCGGGCCCATCGCCAACGGTGATCGACTGCCGCGCGGCGAGGCAGAGCTCGAAGTGACGCTCAATGGCCGCGCGACGACCGACCGGATCCGCGTCGACACCCGCGCGACCTGGCGAGCGCCCCTGGGTGTGCCCGACGCGTTCGTCGTCAACGACCCGAAGGTCGACGTGCCCGATGGGTTCGTCGCGGCCGCGCAGGATCCGGTGGGCCCCGCCGACACCGCCCTGCGCTGGCCGGCCTACGCGTCCGTCGGGGTGGGCGCGGTGCTGCTCGGCACCGGGCTGGGGCTGGGGCTGAGCGGACAGAGCGAACTGGAAGATCTGCGCGCACACCAGGCAAAGGGCGCCTGGGGGGTCGACGATCGCCAGGCGCTGAAGCGGCTCTCGAGCGACGCGACCACGGCCGATGTGCTCGTCTATTCGGGCGCCGCGCTGATGGCTGCGGCGGTGGCGCTGTGGTTCATCTTCGACTCGGACGCGCCCAACGATGACGGTGACCCAGACGACGGTGACCCAGACGACGACGACCCAGACGACGACGACACCGATGAGGACCTGTCTCAATGATGCGCGCATCCTGCCTGAGCCTCTGGGCGCTGCTTTGCTTCGGCTGCTTCTCGAACGCTGACTTCGCCGAGTGCAGCCCGGCCAACAACCGCCAACCCTGCGGCCTCAATGGGGTCTGCTCGGGGGCGGGCGAAGAGTGTGTCGAGATGCCGTTCGATGTGAGCGATGCCGGCACGGGCGAGGGCGGCGAGGGCGGCGGCCAGGGCGGTGAAGGCGACGGCGGTGTGAACGTGCTCGAGCTCGAAGCGCTCACCGAACCGCTCGACCTCGATGAGGCTGATGCCCAGCACGTCATCATCAACACGCCCACAGTCACGGGCAAATTCGCGACCATCACAGGCGCCCGCATCATTCAGATTCGCGCCGGCCTCGTGGTCAACGCCCGGGGCCAAGACGGTGGGCCCGGCGGTGGAGCCGGCGCTGGGCAGGACACCCGCAACACGCCCTTCGCTCAGGGGGGCGAGTCAAGCGCCCAGCCCGGCGGAGCCGGCGACGCGCAAGACCCTGGCGATGGCGGCTCGGGCGACAACGGCTCAAACGTACCTGGGGGCTCGCTGTCCGGGGGCGTCGGCGGCGACGCAAATCTGGCGACGGGCGCTGACGGCGAGCACGCCGTCTATCTGTTCACCTGCGCAGACTTCAGACTTGGCGACCAGCGGCTGGGCGGCGGTGGATCCGGCGCGGGCGGTGGTCGAGGCGGGCCCGCGATGCCCAACGTATGCGTCGGTCCCGGCGGCGGCGGCGGCGGCGCAGGTGGACCGGGCGGCGGCATCATCATCCTGGAGGCCACCGAAGAGATCATCATCTCGGGCACTCTCGACGCCCGCGGAGAAGCCGGCGGCACCGGTGATCCTGGGCGCCCGGGCTGCGCGAGCTGCGGATCATGTTTGGCCGACGCAGGCAACGGGGGCGACGGCGCCAGCGTCGCGGATGATTTGTCAGGGGACGAAGGTGGAGAGGGCGCGGGCCGAGGCGGCAGGGGCGGCGCCGGCAGCGGCGGGCTCATCGTGCTGCGCGCGCCCAGCATTCGGTTCTTACCCGGCGCCCACATCAACGTCATGGGCGGCACGGGCGGCCCCGAGTCGAGCGGGCTGATCTACATCGACGGCGCATCGTCGGTCGCACCCGACCTCATCGTCGGCGCCTCAGAAGATCGCCGCTGCGTCATCCCTTGAGGTGAGCCGGTCTCTCACCCTTCAGTCGCGCCCTAACAGGGTCCGCCGAGCACGCGCCGCCGACACATGGGCCTTGGTCATCTTCTGCCGAGCCCGATCTCGAGTGCGTCGCTCGGCTTCATTTGACCGATCCGACTGATAGGCGATCTCGCGCTGCAGTTTGAGGTAGCTCTGCCACCGATCGGCCGCCAGGCGCCCGTCGTCGATGGCCGCGCCGATGGCGCATCCAGGCTCGCCAGCGTGGTTGCAGTTGCGAAACGCGCAGGTGCCCAAGAGCGTGGTGACCAGCGCGAAGACGTCGTCCAACGCGCCCTCATCGACCAGCAAAGCCAGCGCGCGCATGCCCGGCGTGTCGATCAGCGCGCCCCCGCCCGGCAGATCGAAGAGCACGCGGGACGTCGTGGTGTGGCGCCCCTTCTCATCGCCACCGCGCAGGCCGCCGGTGTCTTGCAGCGCTTGGCCCAACAGCCGGTTGGTGAGCGTCGACTTGCCCACGCCCGACGATCCGACCAGGGCCACGGTTTGACCGACCCCCAGATACACGTCGAGCGCGTCGACCCCCTCACCGGTCAGCGCCGACAGCCGGATGATTGCCCCATCGAACGTCAGGGCTTTGGCCGTCAACGTCGCCGTCAAGTCGGCCTTATTGAGCACGAGCACAGGCTGAGCGCCCGCGTGCGCGATGGCGATCAGGTAGCGCTCGATGCGACGCGGGCTGTAGTCGAGGCGCAGGTCGGTGACGACGAAGACGGTGTCGACGTTGGCCGCGATGGGCTGCGCGACGCTGCGTCGACCCGCGGCGCGCCGCACGAACAGGCTGCGGCGGCTGAACAGGTGCTCGATGGGCACGATGGGTCCACCGTGGGGCGAGACGCCGACCCAATCGCCAACGGTGGGCAGTGATTCGGGCGCGGCGTCATGCACCCAGCCGCCTTGCAGGACGCCCTGCGATACGCCCGGCGCACCCTTGAGGTCGAAGATGCCCCGCTGCACCGCGCAAACGCGGGCGGGCGTAAGATGAGGACAAGATGCGGCCTTCTCGGCCGCCAACTCGGTCGGAAACTCCGACGTATGAGGCGCTTGATTCAACGCAGGTCTC
>JBNMOZ010000222.1:0-8757 GCA_051276005.1 Bradymonadia bacterium
CCTTACGAGGGCTGGCACTGCGCGGGCTGGCACTGCGCGGGCTGGCCTTGCGGGGTCCGGCCTTGCGGGGGCCCGCACTGCGTGGGCTGTCTCCGCGTGGGCTGTCTCCGCGTCGTGGGCCGTCTCCGCGTGGGCCGTCACCGCGTCGTGGGCCGTCTCCGCGTGGGCCGTCTCCGCGTGGGCCGTCACCGCGTCGTGGGCTGTCTCCGCGTGGGCCGTCACCGCGTCGTGGGCTGTCACCGCGCGGCTCTGCAGCGCCGGCGGGCTCCGGGCGAGCCGGGCGGGCTGGCCGCGTCGACTCGGGGCTCGCGTCTGGCGTCTCGCCTGCTGGACGATCAGCGCGCGGTGCTTGCCGGGGGGTCTCTTCGCGCCGTGGACGGCGAGGGCGGGCCCGCTTCCACGCGCTCAGGTCGGCGACGCGGGCCGCGGTGCGATCCCGCGCCTCGGCCTCACGCTCGTGATGGCTCTCGACCTTGGCCGCGCGCTCCGCCTCGACATGTGCCGATCGCTCATCCACCGCCGCCGCGAGGGCGTCGATCTTGGAGCTCGCGTTGCTGAAGTCGTTATCCGGGCTCCACACCAGGAAGCTGAAGAGCGGCGCGAGGCCTTCGGCCAGCGTCCCGATCGCGTCGAGCAGATCGACGCCCAGCTCGACCGCGTCGTCGCGGGTCCAGGTGACGCCAATGTCGAGCCACTCTCGGTCACCCGCGAGCGTCGACCGGGCGGCCCCCTGGATGCGCTCGGCCGTGGGCGCAGCGTCATCAAGCTGCGCTGCCCCGGGCAGCTTCTCGACGCAGGCCGCGAACGCCTCAGGCTCCGCCTCGGCGCGGGCCAGCAGGTTGCGTAAATCGACCGCCGCGCGGGTATGAAGGCGCACCCCCACCTCGATGCGGGTCTGATCGATCTGTACGCTCAGCAGCGCATGCTGGTGATGCTCGGCCGGATCTTTGATGCGCGCCGCAAGATCGAGCCCCTGGCCCAGCAACGCGGTCATCGACGTCCGCGCCGGCTTCGGCCGAATCACATAGGCCCACTGATCCTGTACTTTGCGACCATTCCAGATGCTGGGCACCTCGCTGGACGCCTCAACCACCCAGGCACCATCGAGCGCAGCTTGCGCCCGTTCGGCCAAGGTCTTCACGCGTGCTTTGGTGCGCATGCGATCAAGGTTGTGCACATTATTGGACCAGCACGCGGGCTGATAGACGTCGAAGTCCCGCGCGATCAGCCCTTCGAAACCGCTAATCAGCAACGACATCGGGGAACCTCCAGCTAAGCGGTGCCTTATAGACAGCCCGCCTCGCGCGGTCAACCACGCGGATTTTTCGTTTCACTGACACCGGGTCAGCGACCCTTGAGAGCCCGCCGAGACAGATCGCCGTAGCGCCCGCGCGGATCGAGGTCGATGGCCTTTTGCAGGGTCTTGATCGCCTGGTCGCGCTGCTCGGTGTTGTTCATCAAGAAGCGCCCGAACAGGTAGTGCGCCTCCGCGTCGCGGGGGCTGACCTGCACGGCGCGACCATAAGCGCGCAGGGCGCCGTCGAGATCCCGCGACTGCTCGGCCAGCAGGCCCCGGCCAACAAGCAGCTCGGGCAGCTCTTTGGCGATGCGCGCCGCCGCGCGGAAGCTGCGCTTGGCGGTGCGCCACCCCCGACGCCCCGACTTGTACAGCGCGATGCGGCCTTCAAGGGCGAGGGCCTCTGCGCGCACTCGCGGATGCGACAAGCTGCTCTTGGCGAGCTTACCTGCGGCGCGCACGGCGGCGTTGGCGGCGTTCCACTTGTTGTTGAGCAAGGCGACCCGGGCGAGGCCCATCTGCGCGTGCGGCAGCCGGCTGCGCTTCGCGACGCGCTCGAAGACCTTCTGTGCGCCCCGCGAGTCGCCCTGCGCGAGCAGCAACCGCGCGTGACTCAGGTGCACCCACTCATCGCTGGGCAACCCCTCCGCGGCCTTCGCCATGGGCGCGAGCGCCTCGGCGGGCTTGCCGCGGGCCATCAGGTCCAGCGCGGTCAGATAGGCGTTGGTCGCGCCCGCGCCGCTGCGGCGAAGAAGGTCGGTGAGCTTGCCGGTGTCGTTGAGCGTGGCATAAGCGCGCGCCAACCGACGCGTCAGCTCTGGCCCCCGGGCCTGAGCGGGCTCGAGCAGCGCCAGCACGGCCCCGAAGTCGGCATACTCCTCGGCAACTCGGCTGCCCATGCGCGCCACGTTCATGTCGTACGGGTTGACGCGCAGCGCCGCTCGGCATGCCGCCAGCGCAGGCTTCGCGTCGAGCCGCAGTCGCCACGCCATGCACAGCGCGGCTGCCGCCTGGTGGTCTTTGGGAAACGCAGCCCGCACGCCCTTGAGCACCTGCACGGCCTCCTTGAGCCGATTGCTGCGCATCAAGGCGATGCCATACGCGCGGTTGGGCAACGCCTCATCCCAGAGCACCGCGCCCACCTTGGGGTTGGCCATCGTCTTGAGGTTCTCCAACGCGCTGATCGGCTTGTTCTTGGCGCTCACGTCGGCGAGCAGCTGGTAGTAGCCGACGTCGGAGAGCCCCTTGCCCAACGGCGCTGCCCGACGCAGCGCCGTCGCCGCGGCGGCGGGCTCCGAGAGCGCCAGGCGGGCTTGCGCTTCGACGAGCAACCCTTCGAGCGTCGGCGACTCGACGCGCCCGAGCAGGGTGACCGCGCCAGACGCATCGCCGCGCAAGAGCAGCGCTCGGGCCTGCTCGACGCGGACAGCCGGGTTGTTGGGCAGGCGCGCGTCGACCTTCGCCAGCCGCGCCTCCGCCTCGGGCACTCGATAGCCAAGCAGGTCAAGCCGCGCGAGGCCGATGAGGGCATGGGACTGTTCGGGGGCGGCGGCCGCGGCCTTCTCAAATTCAGCGCGCGCGAGCCCCTGATCGCGGTGCACGTAGTACAACCCGATCGTCTCGTGCACCAACGCGAGCTGATGCGGTGACAGATCCGCGTTCTCTTGGCCGGCGTTGCTGAGCACCTTCTTGAGATCGGCCACGCCGACGGTGTCGCGATTGAGGGTCAACACCCACGCTCGTCGGCGCTCGACGAACGCCCCGACATGGCGCCCCAGCCGAATCTCAAGTTGGCCATAGCCGGCGAGGGCGCGCGCATGCTGACCGCGCTCGAGCTGCACCCGCAGGCTGGCCAACTCGGCGGGCACATAGCCGGCGTCGGCGTCGAGCGCCTGGGCGTTCAGCCGCGCCGCCACCTCGCGCTCGCCGCGCAAGTACGCAAGCACGGCCTGGTGATACCGAACCGGCGCCTGCACGCGGTGCGCCTCGGGCATGGCCAATATCGCCGCGTCGGCCGCCTCGAGATCGCGGCGATCAAGGGCGCGCACAAGGGTCGCGAGTTGGGCATCGGCCAGCCCAGTGCCATGTGCGCTCGCCCGCACCAACGCGGCGTCAGCCCGATCGCGCAGCTTGGTTTCGGCGTCGCGCAGCACGCGCTCGGCCAGCACGCGGGCCAGCACGGCGTCACGGCGGGCTGCTGGCGCTCCGAGCCCCGCGCCACCGAAGACCTGCACCACCTGATCGCCCAAACGGGCCAGAATGTTCGCCCGCGCGGGCGCCGCTTCGAGAATGCGCGTCGCGTTGATGCGCCCTGGATGGGTGTCGGCGTTGAGCTCGCGCTGAGCCTCGGCGTGCAGGTCATCGGCGCGTCGCATCGCCTTGCGATACGCGATGACCGTGGTGACCGCGACCGCCGCCAGCGTCACGACGAGTCCCGCCAGCAAATACGGCCAAATTTGGCGGTTCGGCGCCCGCTCGCGCGCGGCGAACCTGGTCGACAGCACGCCCTCCTTGGGCTGCGTCTGCGATCGCGCGCTCCGCGCCGAGGACGGTGCCGCTACCCGGGCCTTGCCCCGCACGGGACCGCGCTGGGGTTGAGGCGCGCGATCCACCGATCGAGGCGGCCCTGGTGCCTGCCCTGGTGCCGGGCGGGGCGCCGCTCGAGCGCGCGCCGGCCGCGGTGCGGGTCGGCGCGCCGCCCTCTCGATCGCGCGCGCCGGCGGCGGCGCTGGCCTCGACGGCTGCGGTCGCGCTGGCTGCGCTCGCGGTCGCGCTGGCTGCGGTCGCGGTCGCGCTGGCTGCGCTCGCGGCGACTGCGGGCGCGGCGACTGGGGCCGCCCCGCCAGAGCAACCGGGCCAGTGCGCAGGTCATCAGGCAGCGCGTGCGGCGTGCCTGGCGCGGCCCGCGGCATGTCCTTGAACTCGGCCGGATCGAGCGGCACGTCCAGCAGATCACGCCGCGGCGCAGACGGCACCGCGCGCGCGGCGGGCAAGGCCGGCGGCCGGGCCACGTCGGCCGCTTTTGCATGTGGTAACGGCGCTGGACGCGATGACGGCCGACTCGACAGCGTGGGATCTGTGGGGCGGGCAGCGGCAGCGGGGCGCTCAGCCGGCTTCGCGCTGCCCAACTGGCGCTTGGGCAACTGCACAGTGCTGGGCCGATCTTCGGAGACCTCGGGCATCTCCCACTCGAACCGCGGCAGGTCGAGCGAGCCCTCGGCGGGGGTCGGGATGGCCGACGGCGCCCCCGACAACTCCACGTCGATCGACGGCGCGGCTCGCCCTTGGGGTCCAGCCGGCAGAGACCAGCCCGGCCGCGGCAGCGCAGCGGGCGGTCCCGACAATGCGACCTGGCTGAGCTCCTGCGTCGGATCGAGTGGCGCATCGTCCTGGGGTGCGCGCGGCACCATCTTCAGCGGACCGGTGTGCTCGCCAGTCAGGTCGTGTCGGGCCAGGCCGCGCGGCAGAGGCGGCCCGGCGAGGCGCCGCGAATCGAGCTCGGTCGTCGCCTGTGGCGCTGACCGCGGCTGCGTCGAGGTCGGCTCATCTGCATCGAACTCGTCGTCCAGCGCGGCCGGCTGATGCACGGCTGGCATGCTCGGCGGCGCTTCGGCATGCGTCGCACGACTCTGCCACGTCGGATTCTGAGGGAAAGCCGAATGCGTGAGCGGGCGCGTCTCCTCGTGGAGCGCCGACGCCAGATCGGTCGCGTGCACGATGGAGAGCGGGCGCGTCGCGTCGACAGGCTGTTCATCGACAGGCTGTTCATCGACGGGCTGTTCATCGACGGGCTGTTCATCGACAGGCTGTTCATCGACGGGCTGTTCATCGACGGGCTGCTCATCGACCGGCTGCTCATCGACCGGCTGCTCATCGACGGGCTGCTCATCGACAGGCTGGTCATCGACGGGCGACGGCTGGGGCGCTTCGACGTCGATCGAGATGGGGTCGGCAGGTCGCGGCGCCCACAGACCCGCAGCGACCAACTCGGCGGCCTCGAGCGCCAGCGACGCAGAGACCTGCACCGTGGGCTCATCACCGATGCTGCCGTCGATGCTGCCGTCGGCGCTGCGCCCCGAAAAGGCGTCGCTCTCGATGGCCCCCTCAAAGGAGAGCTCGAAGGGGCTCGGCATGGGGCGCGTCGCGTCTTCGATGTCGTCCATGTCGGGCCGCTCTTCGAGCACGGTGGGCTCTTCAATGGAGGCCTCCATGTCCAAGAGGCTCGACTCAGACGTCAGGTCGGTCCGAGTGCCATCGCGCTCACGCACGCGAATATCGAGCGCTGGCACCAAGCCCTGCACGCGGCGATCGTTGGGCGCGATGTTCTCGGCCTGGCTGACGATCACCGCGGCCTCATCGTACTGCCCGACCAGCCGCAGGCTGCGCGCCAGCAAGAGCAGGGCATCGAGGCAATCGGGCTGCAGGGCGAGCACCCGAGCCATCTCGCGGGCGCAATCATGCGGCTCGCCGGCTGCGATCTGCGCTTCGCCCAGCAAGAGCCGACCGGCGACGTCGTCAGGATGGTGATGCAGCGCAGCGGCGAGCACCAGCGCGGCCCGTTTGGGCGCACCGCGTGCGAGCAGCGCTGCGCCCAGCTGACGATGCACGGGCGCCTTCGGATCGGACGTCAACGTCCGCGCCCACTCCGCCATCTGTGCTTCGCTCGCCGTCGTTGCGGCGGACCCATCAACCGACACTTCACCCCCGTCTGCGGGGAGGGTACCCGAAGCAGTGCGCGCGGGCCATTTCGCAGATGCGCGGGGACCGAATCATACAGATGGGGGGGGCGAAGCATCGAAACTGAATGAGCATTCAGTCGCCTTGACAGGCTCGATGTCGCACGCAAAGGTCGACGCCGTTTACCCGCTCAATCCGTCCCGCAAGGAGAGGCTCATGGCCGAGGCATTCATCTTCGACGCTGTCCGAACCCCGCGGGGCAAGGGCAAATCCAGCGGCAGCCTGCACACCGTCAAGGCCGTAGATTTGCTGGCCGGCGCGCTGGCCGCGCTGCGTGATCGCAACCATCTCGACACCACCCAGATCGAAGACGTCACCATGGGCTGCGTCACGCAGGCCAGCGAGCAGGGCGCCTGCATCGCGCGCACCGCGGTGCTGCAGGCCAAGTACAGCGAGCTGGTGCCCGCCGTGACCCTCAACCGCTTCTGCGGGTCGGGGCTCGAGGCCATCAACGGCGCGGCGGCCAAGGTGGCGTCAGGGTTCATGGACCTGGTGGTCGCGGGCGGCGTGGAGAGCATGTCGCGCGTGAAGATGGGCAGCGACGGCGGCGCCATCTGGGATCCCGCGATGCAGTTCGATTACGGCATCGTGCCCCAGGGCATCAGCGCCGACCTGCTGGCCACGATCAACGGCATCAGCCGCGACGACGTCGACCAGTATGCCCTGCGCAGCCAGCAGTTGGCCGCCAAGGCGATCGCCCGCGGCGCCTTCGCGAAGAGCATCGCGCCCGTGATCGACATGAACGGCCGCGTGATGCTCGACCACGACGAGCTTCCCCGCGCGAGCACGACGCTCGAAGGCCTCAACGCTCTCAAGGCCGCGTTTAAGATGATGGGCGTGCAGTTCGGCATCGACGCGCTGACCCAGAAGCGCTACCCGCACGTCGAGCATATCGACCACATCCATACGGCCGGCAACAGCTCGGGCATCGTCGATGGCGCGGCCGCCGTGCTCATTGGCAACGCCGACGCCGGCGAGCGCCTGGGTCTCAAACCCCGCGCCCGCATTCGCAGCATCGCGGCCATCGGCGACGAGCCGGTCATCATGCTCTCGGCCCCTGCCCCGGCCAGCCGACGCGCCTTGAAGAAGGCCGGCATGCAGGCCAGCGACATCGATCTGTGGGAGATCAACGAGGCCTTCGCGGCGGTCGTGCTCTACACGGTCAACGAGCTGGGCATCGACATGGATCGCGTCAACGTCAACGGCGGCGCCATCGCCCTGGGTCATCCGCTCGGTGCGACCGGCGCCATGCTGCTCAACACCGTGCTCGACGAGATGGAAGCCCAAGACAAAGAGACCGGCCTCGCCACGCTGTGCATCGGCGGCGGCATGGGCATCGCCACCGTGATCGAGAGGGTTTGACCATGAGTAGCCTGGCAGAGAACACGCAGGGCAACGGCTTCACCGCGACCTTAGACGCCGCCACCGGCGTCGCGACCCTCCTGATGCAGATGCCTGGGCGGGTCAACAAGATCAACGCCGAGTTCGGCGCGGGCTTCACCGCGGCGCTCCAAGAGGCGCTGGCCTTCGACGGCCTCAAGGGCATCATCGTCGCGTCGGGTCATAAAGACTTCTGCGCCGGCGCCGACATCGACTTCATCTATGGCCAGCGCGATCCCGTCGCGCTCGAGGCCATGGTGGGCGCGCTGCACGCGGGCTTGCGCGCGCTCGAGACCTGCGGCAAGCCGGTCGTGGCGCTGCTGACAGGCACGGCCCTCGGCGGCGGCTACGAGATCGCCCAGGCCTGCCATTACCGCGTCGCCATCGACAGCCCGAAGATCCAGTTCGGCCTGCCCGAGGTCACCCTCGGCGTGATCCCCGGCGGCGGCGGCACCCAGCGCCTGTCGCGTCAAATTGGCATCCAAGGCGCCCTGGAGCACATCGCCCAGGGCAAGATCGTGCGGGCCAACAAGGCCAAGCGCGCCGGCCTGGTCGACGAGCTGGTGCCCGACGCCGCCGCCGCCCTCGCGGCAGCCCACGCCTGGATCAAGGCCAACCCCCGCGCGAAGCAGCCCTGGGACACCAAGGGCTTTGAGTGGCCCGGCGTCGACCCCAACAGCCCCGACGGCCGCACCCTGTTCGCGGGCGGCGCGGCGATGCTCTTCAAGAAGACGATGGGGGCCTATCGCGCGCCCGAGGCCGCCGTGAAGGCCGTCTACGAAGGATCGCTGGTGGGCTTTGACGCGGCGCTGGCGGTCGAGGCGCGCTACTTCGCCAACACCGTCGTGCACGACCAGGCCAAGGACATGATCCGCACGTTCTGGTACCACCGCAACACGGTGCTCGCCGGTATCGACCTGCCTCGCACGAAGGATCTCCGCATCAAGAAGGTGGGCGTGATCGGCGCCGGCATGATGGGCGCGGGCATCGCCTTCCTCAGCGCGCAGCGCGGCTTCGAGGTCGTCCTGCGCGACATCAAGCAGGAGAGCCTCGACGCGGGCATGACGCACCTCAAGGCCCAGGTCGCCAAGATGAAGCACCTGAGCAAAGACGCCCAGGCCGCCATCATCGCGCGGGTCACCGCGACCCTGGAGTTGGCGCCGCTCGCAGGCTGCGACCTGATCATCGAGGCCGTCTTCGAGAACATCGATCTCAAGCATCGCGTGATCAGAGAGGTCGAAGCGCTCCTGGGCGAGGACGCGATCTTCGCCAGCAACACCTCGGCGCTGCCCATCAACGATCTGGCCAAGGCGTCGAAGAACACCGCCAACTTCGTGGGCATG
>JBNMOZ010000223.1:0-8724 GCA_051276005.1 Bradymonadia bacterium
GAGCATGTTTGGCGTGGATCCAATCAATGCGCTTGGTAACTGCGTCATGGATACGGTCAGTAACCGTTGGCGCCTCCCGAGGGATACGCCGAGCTCTTCGCTGGCCCGAGCCTGTGAAGCCGCAGCAATGAAGCGACTCTCGACTTCCTCGGGATTCGCTATCTGGACCCAGCCGAGCCGCAGCCAAGAGACTCGGTGGCATACGTCGGGCATCGACTGAGGCTGGCCGGATGCGACCGCGAAGCGTTCACTTCGAACGCGATGATCGTGCTGCACGAAGCCAGCGGCGGGCGCCTGCGCGACATCGCTCGGATTGCGACAGCAGCGCTGAAGATCGCGGCGACAGGCGGACATCGCCTCGTCGACCGAGCCATCATCGTCAACGTCGCAGACGCCCACCAACGCTGAGGCCCATCTCAGACGCGGCGGCCTCTGGCGCGGCCGCGATGTTCATCTTGTAGATTGTTGTTGGCGCGCTGGAGATGGGCCTCATCGAGGCGCTGGAGACCGCCGGATGGTGATGCCCATCGGGCGGTGCGCAGCTGCGGCGGCTCGCGGATCAGCATCGACGCGGTGCTCAGGCAGCTGCGGCGGCTCGCGGATGAGCATCGACGCGGTGCTCAGGCAGCTGCGCGGTGCTCAGGCAGCTGCGCGGTGCTCAGGCAGCTGCGCGATGGGCATCGATCAGGTTGCGTGTAGCGACCTCGATGAGGGTGCTTGGCAACAAGCAGGTCGCAGCTGGTTTAGTCTAACGGCAACTGGCAGATGACCGGCAGCGCCGACAGACAGTCCTCATCGGCCCACGCCCCGCCCCGTGACGGATCCAACGTCGCGCAGTTTTGGTCGTCCCCACCGTTGGGCTGGCCTTCCGCGAACGGCGGCGCCTCGATCTGCACCCCTTCGCGGTTGGACCACCGCTCCTCTTCGCTGCCGTCATTCGCGCCGATCCACCAGCGATCGTTGAGCAGCATGCCGGCGGCCTCGGCGAGCAGCATGCGATCGGCGTCGTCGAGCGGGATCGCGTAGATGCCGCCTTGGCGGGCGCAGGTTCGGTGGCCGTCGAACCAGGCCTGGGGCGCCGCGCACAGGGCATACCGCGCCGTCTCGCCTTCAACCACCGCGCAGTCAGCGCAGACCTGATCTTCGTCGACCCGCCCGTCGCAGTCGTCATCCTGCTCGTTGCAGGCGTCGGGGTTGCCCGGCCGAATCTGTCGGTTGAGATCGTCGCAATCGCTGCACTCGTCGACCCCGTCGCCGTCCCGGTCTCGCCCCGGATCACCCCGATCACACGCCAGCGCCTGTTCGGTGAACGCGTCGATATATGCCCGCCGCGGCGCAAAGAAGGCGCGCATCTTCGCCAAGGCCGGGCGGCGATCCTCGCGCTCAAAGGGCAGGTTCGGATCGCTGGCGAAGGCCACCGCGGTCTGGGCCGTCCACGTGTCGAGGCGGCGCTCGAACTCCACGGGATCATACAGCTCGCGCATCTCTTCGACCGCGCGGGCGAAGTCCTGACGCCACTCGGGATCCGCCATCGCCAGCCCGAAGTGATCCGCCCGCCGCTGCCCGGTGCGGTGCAGGTTGAGGGTCGGGTTGGTCATGTCGAAGCCCTGATAGGCGATGTCGAGATCGTGCAGGACGAACTGAAAGCCGCGGCTGGGATGATCGTAGACATAGAAGTTGTGGTTGCAGCACACGTAGCCGTCATGGTGCGGCAACATCGACTCGGCCGCCCAGGCCTTCACGGTCTGTTCACGGTCGACCAGCTGGCCGAAGTCCTCGATGGTGCTGCTGCCCCACAACGCATCGCGGCGCTCGGGCGTGGCCGTCTGGCTGTTCGTGCGGATCTCCCAGCCGTACTTCCACAGATCGCCCTCGGGATCGTCGAAGTTGCGCTCCAGGAACTCCTTATCGACGTGCTCCTTGTTCGTGTAGAGCCCGTAGAAGGCGTTGTTGACGAAGAGCACCGCGTTGTTTGCGCAGGCCGCTGGCAGGCCCGCCTCGCGCAAGAATGACAGGGCGACGCGCTCGCGCAGCAGCGTCGGATCGTACCAGGGCGCGTCGAGGTTGAGCTTGCGCTGCCCGTGAAAGCGCTTGCTGCGGTCCTCTTTGCGGAAGTTGATCACGAACTGCATCTTCGGCGGCACCCACGAGAAGCGGTTGTTCGCCTTGAGGCGGATCTGCGCGTCGAGCACCACCTCGCCCTCGTACCGAAACCGCGCCACGGGGTGATACGGCTTGATGGGCAGCCCCATCGCCTCGCGCGCCTGCCAGTTCGCGAACTCGTCCTGGATGGCCGCCCACTCCTCCGGATCGATGTCGACGTAATACACCGGCAGGATGTCTTGGCTGTACAGGTCGCTGCAGCCCTCATCGATCGGGCGCAGCGGCTGCTCGACCATCGCGTCGGGTGGGGGCGGCGGCTCACCGAAGTCGACCAGCCGGATGCCGCCGTCGCAGGCGGTCGTGCAGGCGTCACGCTCCAGCGCGGCGTCCATCACCGCCATATCGTCTTGCAGGGCGTCTGGGGATGGATCGCCGCCCGCGCCGTCATCGCAACCCAGGCCGAACAGCAACGCAATCGAGAGCCACCAGCGCATCATATCCCCCTCGTATTGCGCGAGAGTAGCACCGGTTGGTGTCGCAGCGGATATCCGTCCGCGAAGTCAGGGTGGGGGATCACCCCGGTTCGGGATCGGCCGTATGCAGATTGTCGCGGTTGAGCCGCCAAGGTCGCGGGCGTGACGCGCGTAGTCTATGCCATCCTCGGCATGCGGTTGAGGATGCGGTCTGCGACAATCGCTCGGACGCAGCGCGACAGGAGACATGCGTGAGTCACGCCCATGATCATCAAGGCCGGCCGACCCCCGAGCGGGCGTTCGTCATCGCGATCGTCCTCAACGGCGCCTTCCTCATCCTCGAGGTCATCGTGGGGCTGTGGACCAACTCGCTCGCGATCCTCTCCGACGCCGGACACATGGTCTCGGACGTGGCGGGCCTGGCGATCGCCCTGGTGGCGCTGCGCCTCGCGAGCCGCAAGCCCTCCAAGCGCTACACCTTCGGCCTGCGCCGGGCGCCGGTGCTCGGTGGGCTGATCAACGGGGCCGCGCTGGTCGCCATCGTGGTCTTCATCAGCATCGAGGCCGTCGCGCGCCTTGATTCGCCCCCGAAGATCGAGGTGATGCCGGTCTTTTGGACGGGGCTGACGGGCTTGGGGGTCAACCTGGGCAGCGCCTGGTACCTCGCGCGCAGCCGCGACCGGTCGGTCAACACCCGCGGGGCCATGCTGCACCTGCTCGCCGACGCGCTCGGCTCGGTCGCCGCCATCGTCTCGGCCATCGCGGCCGGCCTGTTCGACGCGCCCATCGCCGATCCCATCGCCAGCCTGGTGATCGCCGCGATGATCCTGCTGGGCAGCATGCCGCTGCTGCGCGACACGGTCGCCATCTTGCTGCAGCGGTCGACCATCGACGTGGGCGCAGCGCGGCGGCTGCTCGAGGCCCAGCCGGGCGTGATCGCGGTCGAGGATCTGCACATCTGGGCCCTCGACGCGGGCGACATCGTGCTCAGCGCGGTGGTGACCGTCGGTGCCAAGACGCTCGCAGAGGCCAACGCGCGCACGGACGAATGGCGGGTCGTGCTTGAGGCCGCGTTCGAAGTGCGCCACGCCACCATCGAGTGTCGCCACGCAGCGGCGCCGGCGCTGACGGCCGACGACGGCTACTGAGACGCCGGTTGTGCTCAGGCGACGGCTCATGAAGCGCGGAGTCGCCGCGCTTCAGAGGGGCCCGAGCACCCGGCGCGCCCTGCGCACCAGGTCGAGGAAGCCCTGGCGATAGCGCCACTCGTCCTTGCCGACCGCGTCACTCGCCCAGCCCAACACGGTGTCTATCGTCGCCGCACCGGCATGGGGCGAGCCGCGCAGGATCATGCCGAACGCGGCCACCGACGCGGCGAAGCGCAGGTCGGCGCTGGCGTCTTGGAAGGACGCCCCGTCGTCGACGATCGCGCCGCTGATCAGCTGGCTCTTACCGCCGGTCGGCGCCTTGTAGCGCAGCTTGATCGTGAGCATCTCGCGGCTGCCCGGCTTGGCCGGCTTCGGTGCCTGATAGCTTGGCTGATACCGGAGCGGATCGACGGTCCGCGCCCCGGCCACGCCCGTGGGGATCACCTCGTATAATGCGGTGACGGTGTGGCCCGCGCCAATCTCGCCGGCATCCTTGGTGTCATCATTGAAGTCTTGCGCGGCAAGCTTTCGATTCTCATAGCCAATCAGGCGGTACGCGGCGACCCGGGCGGGGTTGAACTCGACCTGGATCTTCACGTCTTTGGCGATGGTGACCAGGGTGCCGTCGAGCTGATCGACGAGCACCTTGCGGGCCTCGTCAGCCGTGTCGATGTAGGCGTAGTTGCCGTCGCCCTTGTCGGCGAGCTGCTCGAGCGTCGCGTCGTTGTAGCCCCCTTGATTCTGGTTGCCCATGCCGAAGCCCAGCACCGTGAGCGCGATGCCGCCCTGGGCCTTCTGCTCGACCATCTGCACCAGCGCGTGCTGGCTGGTCGTGCCGACGTTGAAGTCGCCATCGGTGCCGATGATGACGCGGTTGACGCCGCCCTCGATGTAGTTCTGCGCGGCGACCCAATAGGCCTGGTTGATGCCGGCGCCGCCGTTGGTGCCGCCCCCGGACTTCAGCCGATCCAGGGCTCGCAGAATCTCCCGTTTGTCCTTCGCTGGGGTCGACGGGAGCACCAGCCCCGAGGCGCCGGCGTAGACCACGATGGCCACCCGATCGTCGGGGTGCAGGGTGTCGACGAGGGTCGCCATCGCGCCCTTGAGCAGCGGCAGCTTATTGCGCGCGCTCATCGAGCCCGAGACGTCGAGCAGGAACACCAGGTTGGCCCGCGGGCGAACGACCGTCTTGCCCTTCAGGCCGATGCGCACCAGCCGGTGGGTGGGCGCCCAGGGGGCGGCGGCCACCTCGACATGCGTCGCGAACGGCTGGCCATCGACGGGCGGGGCGTAGTCGTACTCGAAGTAGTTGAGCAACTCCTCGATGCGCACGGCGCCGGGCTGCGGTCGGCGACCGCTGGTCAATTGGCTGCGCACCATGCTGTAGCTGGCCGTATCGACGTCGATGGAGAATGTCGACAGCGGCTCAAGCGTGGGCTGCGTGAATGGGTTCTCCGGTTGGGTGGTGAACTGATCGCGGCCGATGGGCTCGGGGTTGAGGTTGTCGACCAGAGCGGTGTTGAGGAGGCCGCCGACCGGCTTCGTCTCCTTCGCGATCTGCAGGGGACCCCTTCTGCCCGCGAATTCTTGGTTGGCCAGCGCCGCCCTGCCGTTCACCTTGGAGCCAGCATTGACGTCGAGCGCCGCGAAATGATCAGTCGCCGGCTGCTGGAGCGTTGGAAGCAGGGTGCTCAATGGCGCGCCCTTGGGCGGCTTCCGCTGGGCGTAGTGCGCGTTGTTCAACCCGTCGATCATCGCGTCAATCTTGGCTTGCGAGCGGGGCGTGCGGCCAACCTTGGGCCTCGGGACAGAGGGCCCATCGTTGAGGATCGGTGGCTCCATGCGGCGGACGGGTGCGGCGATGGTCACGGCGGTGGGCGGGCCCGTCGCGGGCGCCACCGGCGGGTACGTCCCGGGCGCCGCCACGAGGGTCGCTCTGGAGGCTGGTGCCCTCACCGCAGCGCGGTCTTTGTAGAAGGCGGCTTCGTCCGCTGCCGAAGCCGCTGAGGTCGCCGACTTCGCCTCGGCACCGGTCGCCATCCGAGCGTTGGGCGCCTCAGCCGGTTCGAACTGCGGCGAGATGACGAAGAGCCCCACCGCAGCAGCCGCGGCCGTAAGACCAGACGCCCAGAGCATCCAGGTCCGGCTCTTCTGCGGGCCTTCCAACACGTCTGCGCGCAGCGAATCATCGACGATCGGCTCGGCCTCGCCGCCCAGCTCGCCGTCCAGCAGCGCGGCCATGGCCTGGATCGCCTCGACCTCGGCCTGTGCGGCCGGATCGTTCTCGATCAACGCTTCGATCTCGAGGCGCTCAGCAGCGTTCAGCTCACCGAGCGCATATGCGGTCAACCGCGGATCATCGTGCAGGCTCATGACGGCTCCTCCCCAACGGCGCGGCGCAGCGCGCGAATCCCTCGATGCATCAACGCCCCGACGGTGCCGATGGGCTTGCCGGTGACCTCGGCGATCTCGCGATAGGCCAGCCCGCTGGCGAAGCGCAGACGCAGCACCTCTCGCTCGCCCTCGGGCAGTAATTCGAGCATTGCAAGTATCTGATTCGCTTCGACTTTTGTCTCGGTTGGGGTTCTCTGAGGCGTGGCCGAGGGCGGCGGCGCGACGCGCAGCTCGGCTTGATGGGCAAGCATCCTGGACTCCTTGCGGCGCAGATCGATGGCCGATCGGCGGCAGACGGTATAGAGCCAGGGCGCCAGGTGATCGCCCACCGGCGGTGGGTCGACCTCCCAGAGCTTCATGAAGGTCTGTTGAACGACGTCCCGCGCGGCCTCCTCACCCACCAGGCGGGCGACGTAGCGGAGCAGACGGGGGGCGTGGGCGTCGAACGCCGTGCGGATCCACCGTCGTCTCATCGATCGTTTCATGGGTTCCCAGGCTCGCTTCATCTGGTTTCACGCACCAGCCCCGGGTTTTCTTGCGTCGCAGGCCAAGTTTCTCGATTTGCGACGCTCTTTCTCGATCTGGTCAGTCGGCGCAGCTGATCCGCGGGCTGTCGTCGAGGTCGAGGGGATCTATGCGCTACAGTCTCGTAGCGTGGCCCTGTCGAATCTGCGTGATCGATGACGACCGGGGCGATCTCGGGATCACGACCCCGGGATCACGACCCCGAAGCCGGGCGATTTCGGTCATCGCGATCGCCATCCCAGGAGAGAACATGCAGTTGGGTGCCTTTTCCATCAGCCTCGCCGTCAAAGACATCGCCGCCTCGCGCGCCTTCTATGGCCATCTCGGTTTTGAGTCCGTCGGCGGCGACGCCGATCAAGGCTGGCTGATTTTGCGCAACGACACCATCACGATCGGCTTGTTTCAGGGCATGTTCGAGAAGAACGCGCTCACCTTCAACCCCGGCTGGGATCCGGCCTGCAACGCGCTGCCCGAATTCACCGATGTGCGGGCGCTCCAGGCCAAGCTCGAAGCGGCCGAGTTCGAGTTCACCGTGAAGGTCGATCCCACCACGCAGAGCGGACCCGGATCCTTCGTCGTTGTCGATCCCGACGCAAATCCCGTACTCGTCGATCAGCACGTCTAGGAGCGTCACGACGAGGACCGCGCCGGTCGCTCCGCAGTTCAACTTGCCATGGCTGCGTCGTCGGCGACGGGCGATCCGCCCGGCTTCTCTTCGGGCCCTGTTGCGCTCAGCCCGACATGCAGCGCGCTGGGTCCGGGGTTGATGCGCTCGCGAAACTCCATGACCTTAAACGCAAAGAGCCCCTCCGAAGAGGGGCTCTTTAGCGTTTGACGGTCAAATTAGACCGTCAACGGGTGGGGCCTACCAGCGACCGCCGCCGCCGCCGCCGCCGCCGCCGCCGTAACCGCCGCCGCCGCCGCCGCCGCCGCCGCCGCCGCTGCGGGGGGCACGCTCGCGGGCAACGTTGACGTTGAGGGCGCGGCCGTCGAGCTCTTGGCCATTCATGGCCTCGATGGCGTTGTCGGCATCGCTGCCATTGGCGAAGGTGACAAAGCCGAAGCCGCGGCTGCGGCCCGTTTCACGATCGCTGATCACTGCGGAGTCGGTGACCTCACCGTACTGCTCGAAAGCGGTGCGGAGTCCGTCAGAGTTCGTGTCCCAGCTCAGGCCGCCAACAAAAAGCTTCTTGCTCATTCTCTACTCGTTCCTACGTGGCACGCCTTGGCGCGCCGAAGTGTCTTCGAAGGCTGCATGTTCACCCGCGGCAGACAGTGGTGAAGGTATTTACGCTTCACCCCAAAAAAGAAAGGTCTCCGCGAGAACGCAGGAAACCACATGCTGCCGGCAAGGTAATGATCTCCATTGTTGATAGCAATCGCTAATTTGCGTCGATTGTTGTTTTCCATCGGCTATCGTGCGTGGGTGCGCCTCTGCCTGTCATTGCCGTTGATGCTTCTGCCGAGCTTCGCCTTCGCCTTCGTCACCACCGATGGCGATCGAACGCGCTGGCGCGCGGCGCCACAGCCTGGAATCGCGCGGCTATCGACCGATCTGCCTGCCCACATGTGCCGGGCCGCGCTCGAAGCTGCGTTCGCGCGCTGGGCCGCCGTCGACGGCGCGTTGGGACCGCTTGCGCCCGCAGTGAATGGGCCCGCCGATATCACCATTGGCTTCGTCGCTGATCGGCCAGACCTCGTCGGAGTCTTGGGCGTAACGCTGACGACCACCGCCGGCGTCGGGGATGATCGGGCGATCGTACGCGCCGAGGTGCTGCTCAACGACGACTTCATCTGGTCGACCGATGGGCCGCGCGGCACCTTTCGCGTGCAGGCCACCGCGACCCACGAGATCGGCCACGCACTGGGTCTGGGCCACAGCGCCGATCGCAGCGCGACGATGTACTGGCACTCCGACCCGAATGGGGCGGCCCTCGCGGAGGACGACCGGCGCGGACTGCGGTTCTTATACGGAGCGCCGGTGGGGCAGGGGCGCGCATGCGATCAATGCGCGGTTGCGGCCGACTGCGTTGGCGGTCTCTGCCTGCAGCGCTTCAACGAGAGCGACCGTGCATTCTGTG
>JBNMOZ010000224.1:0-8720 GCA_051276005.1 Bradymonadia bacterium
GGGTTTATCGTTTATCGATGCCTCGAGCAGAGTTAGAAGGGTAGCCGGATGTACGAGTATGACGCGCGTGACACGCAGGTGGTGCAGGAGCGAGTCGACCAGTTCCGCGATCAGGTGCGCCGACGGCTGTCTGACGAGCTGACCGAAGACGAGTTTCGCCCGCTGCGGCTGATGAACGGCCTGTACAACCAGCGCCACGCGTACATGCTGCGCGTCGCGATCCCCTACGGCCTGCTCAACGCCAAGCAGGTGCGCATGCTCGGGCACATCGCGCGCACGTACGACCGCGACTATGGGCACTTTACGACCCGCCAGAACATCCAGTTCAACTGGCCCGAGCTCGAGGACGTGCCCGACATCCTCCAGCACCTCGCCGACGTCGAGATGCACGCGATCCAGACCAGCGGCAACTGCGTGCGCAACATCAGCGCTGACCACTTGGCCGGCGTCGCGCGCGACGAGGTGGCAGATCCGCGGCCCTACTGCGAGATCATGCGGCAGTGGAGCTCTTTTCACCCTGAGTTCAGCTACTTGCCGCGCAAGTTCAAGCTGGCATTCACGGGGGCCACCGCCGATCGCGCGGCGATCCGCTTCCATGACATCGGCTATCGGCTGCTCAAGAACGACGCGGGCGAGCTGGGCTTTGAGGTCATCGTGGGTGGCGGCATGGGTCGCACCCCGATCATCGGCGCGGTCATTTGCGACTTCCTGCCCGAGCGCGATCTGCTCAGCTATACCGAGTCGATCCTGCGGGTCTACAACCGCATGGGCAATCGCGAGAACAAGTACAAGGCGCGCATCAAGATCCTGGTCAAGACGCTGGGCATCGATGAGTTCCGCCGCCTCGTCGACGCCGACTGGGCCGAGGCACGCGACCCAGAGCTTGAGCTGACGCCTGAGAAGGTCGCGCACTTCACGACGTTCTTTGCGCCGCCCGCCTACGACTTGGGCGCGGCCGATTACGCCGCCGAGTTGGCCGCCAAGGCGAAGGCGGATCTGCAGTTTGAGCGCTGGATGGCGACCAACGTCTTGCCCCATAAGCAGCCGGGTTATCACGCGGTGGTCGTCTCGGTGAAGGCGGCCGACGCCGCCCCCGGTGACGCCACCGGCGCGCAGCTCGACGGCCTCGCTGACATCGCCGACGCGCACGCGTTCGGCGAGCTGCGGGTGCTGCACACCCAGAACGCCCTGTTTGCCCACGTGTCGAGCGCAGACCTGTACAAGGTGTGGCAGCGCCTACGGATTCTCAAGCTGGCGACGCCTAATATCGACTTGCTGACCGACCAGATCTGCTGCCCGGGCCTCGACTTCTGCAGCCTCGCAAACGCCGGCTCGCTCAACGTCGCGCAAGACATCAACGACGCCTTCGACGACCTGGACTATCTGTACGATCTGGGCGAGCTGAAGCTGAAGATGTCGGGCTGCATCAACGCGTGTGGCCACCATCACGTGGGCCATATTGGCATCCTCGGCATCAGCAAGCGCGGCGAGGAGTACTACCAGATCATGCTCGGGGGCTCGGAGACCGACGACGCCTCGCTGGGCCGCATCCTTGGACGCGCCGTGCCGCAGGCCGAGGTGGTGCCGGTGCTCAAGGCGGTGATCGACGTGTTCGTCGAAGGCCGCCAAGACGGCGAGCGGTTCCTCGACATGGTGCGCCGCGTGGGCTTCACGCCGTTCAAGGAGCGCGCATATGTCAGCTGAGAGCGAGACCTTGACGCCGCTGACGCGCACAGATGGTCGAATCATCAAGGATCGCGCGATCGTCGTCGATGCTTGGGTGCATGTCGCCGATGACGCATCGCTGCCCGCCGAGGGCGACATCATCGTCGGTCGAGATCGCTGGGTGGCCGAGCGCGACGCGCTCAACGCGCGGTCGGGCGAGGTCGGCGTGCGCTACCTGTCGACCGAGGATCCCATCGTCGACGCTGCTGATCTGGCTGCTGTTGCGTTGATCGCGTTGGACTTCCCGAAGTTCACCGACGGGCGGGCCTACTCGTACGCCCAGGTGCTGCGCACGCGGCATGGCTACCGCGGCGAGCTGCGCGCGACCGGCGACGTGCTGCGCGATCAGCTGCGCTACATGTGGCGCTGCGGCTTCGACGCCTTCGAGGTGCGCGCCGACAAGTCGATCGAAGATGCGCTGCACGCCTTCGACGAGTTCACCGTCGACTATCAGCACTCTCCGCCTAATAACGCCGCCCGATCTGCCTGATCGCACGCGCGGCTGGCGATTCGCTGGCCATACGCCGCCCCTATCGGCACCATGCCCGACGACTTGAGATGACGAGGAGCTCCATGGCTCGGTTTGGCATGCTTGGCGCGGCGGGTTACGTCGCCCCGCGGCACATGAAGGCGATCCGCGACACCGGCAGCACGCTGATGGCGGCTTGCGATCCGTATGACGGGGTGGGGGTGCTCGATCGCCACTTCCCCGACTGCCGCTTCTTTACCGAGGTCGAGCGCTTCGATCGGCACCTCGAGAAGCTGCGACGCCGCGATGAGGGCGTCGAGTTCATCAGCATCTGCTCGCCCAACTACCTGCACGACGCCCATTGCCGCCTGGCCATGCGCGTCGCGGCGCACGCGATCTGCGAGAAGCCGTTGGTGATCAGCCCGTGGAACCTCGAGCAGCTCGAGCAGCTTGAGCAGGACTACGGGCGCCGCATCTACACCGTGCTGCAGCTGCGCCTGCACAGCGCTGTGCAGGCGCTGCAGGCCCAACTGGCCAAGCCGCGGGCCGATAAGGTCGACGTCGAGCTGACCTACATCACGCGCCGCGGGCCCTGGTACCACCAGTCCTGGAAGGGTGATCCGGCCAAGTCGGGCACGCTCGCGATGAACATCGGCATTCACTTCTTCGATCTGCTGCTCTGGCTCTTTGGCGGGGTTGAGAAGGTCGTGGTGCATCACCGCGATGAGCGTCGGGTGTCGGGCTACCTTGAGTTGGAGCGGGCGCGGGTGCGCTGGATGCTTTCGGTCGCGCGTGAAGACCTGCCGCCCGGATGGCTGGAGAGCGGCAAGCACGCCTATCGGGCGCTGCACATGGACGAGCTGGAGTTCGACTTCAGCACCGGCTTCGACGATCTGCACACCCGCGTGTATGCCGATCTGTTGGACGGCGGTGGCTATGGCATCGCCGACGCGAAGCCCTCGATTAACCTCGTGCACGCCATCCGCAACGCCGATCTGAGCGTAATCGACGCAGCGGCGCACCCCGCCATGCGCGGTACGGGTGTGTTCGGTCTGGGTTAGGCCCGTCTGAGGGCTGCACATTCGGCATACCCCAAGCGCGCGCCGGGCTGGACTGGTTCTGCTGGGCTGATGCAAGGTGTTCGCGGGCGATTACAACCTTACGAGTCATCGCCGACCAGGGCCTGGATCTGCTCGGCGTCGGCATGGGCGGCGTGCTGGCAGAAGGTGGCGTCGCCGCTGAGCGCATCAAGGCCCCTACGACCGCGGCGCGCCTTCGGGCCGCGCCCGGCGTGGCGTCCATCCTTGAAGGCCAAGCGTTGGAGAAGGACGAGAAGAGCAAGGCGGTCATCGCCAGCAGACCGATGTCTCTGGGATGTTGCTCGCCGCGCGGCCTGGCGGTTTGCTCGTCGTCGACCACCCGGGCCGGCCGGGAGAGGATGGCGGTCATTGCCGCGTTTGCGTGGCGTCGGCCGACCGGAGCGACTCAGATTTGGCGCCGGCCTTTGCGCAGGCCCGCAGTGACGCGGCGAAGATTGAGCGAGATGGCTTGAGCGAGCTGGGCGATGGCGCCGAGTTGCAGCTGTGGCTCGTGCGCTACACCGGCTGATCGAGCTGAGTCCAGCCGACGCGAGCTCAATCCAGCCGACCCAATTCGACCATGCCGACCCCCGGCTCGGCCCCCATGATCCGCACCTCGCATTGCGCGTCGCCCTGAGCATCCACCGCACATCGCCCGAAGATGCCGTCCCAGGGATCGCGCATGGCCCGCGCCAGCGCGCGGTGGCCGTCGACCGTCTGCGCCCGACTCAGCAACTGCACCGTGGCGTCATAGCCATGCGCCGCGATCTCGGTGGGCACGTCGTTGTACGCGGCCTGAAACGCGGCGGTGAAGTCGGCGGCGGGCTCGCTGTCAGGCGTGTAGGTGGTCAAGAAGCGGACGGCGAGGCCCGGGCGCCCGAGTCGATCCGCGAGTGGCGCCAATTCGCGGGTCGCGAACACCCAGACGGGCGCGCGCCGCAACGGGCTCGCGGCGGGGAACATGCCGCTGACCAAGGGGATGTCCCAATGCGACAGGAACGGCAAGATGACCCGGGCCCGCCGCCCGCCGTCGGCGATGAAGAGGCCGTCGAAGTCGACGCGCGGCCGCACCTTCATGGCGCGGCCCTTCCCCTTACGATTTAGCCGTCGCCACCGGCCATTGACGCGGCCCTTCTGGTCGCGGTGGCGGCCGATCAGCTTCTGGATCGGTTCATCGAACTTCTCATCGCGCACCGAGTACGCCTCCGCGCCCCGAATTTCGCCGCCAGCGTCTTCAACCGCCTGCCAGAAGGCCGCCATACGGGCTCGACCGGACGTCGTGTCGGGATACAGGATCGCCAAGCGGGTCAGCGCCATGGCCTCAACCGCGTGCCGACCCAACCGCGCGGCCTCTGCGGCGTATGACAGTCGGTGCCGGATCGCAAAGGGGTGCACAGCCGGCGCCTGCGCCGCGCTTGAGAGCGTGATGGTGGTGACGCCCAGGTGACCGGCGACCTTTGCGGCGCGTCGTGCCGAGCGCTGACCAACGGGCCCGATGACGCCGGCGGTGGCCTCGTCGAGGGCGACGCGCTTGAGTTGCGCGGCCGCGATCTCGGGATCGCCCTCGCTGTCGAGCACCAGCACGTCGGCGCCCCGGGTCGCGGCGGCCAGCCACACGGCTTCAAGCAGCCGGTCGCCCACCTGTTTGTAGGGGCCGGAGAAGGGGGCGATGAGCGCGATACGGTTGGGGTTCCAAGCGGGCCCCTGGGCGAGGGACGCGTGCAGGCGCGCGCGCGCCAGCCTGGCTGGATCGTCGGCGTCCAGCGCCGACCCAGGGCCAGTGGCTGGGTCGGGGGCCGGGGCCAGGGCGATGTCTGGGTCGGGGGCAGGGGCCAGGGCGATGTCTGGGTCGGGGGCAGGGGCCAGGGCGATGTCTGGGGCTGGGGCAAGGTCTGGAGCGCTGGCAGGCGGCGAAAGCAGCGCGCCCAGCAGGATCAGGGCGCTGACGGTCAAGGGCGATCGATGACGATGAGCGTCACCGGACGCAGCGCGCCGCCGGCGGCCTGGGCGGCGGCGGCGATGCGGCCGGCAGCGCCGTCACGCGGGCCGGCGATACCGCTCAAGTCAGCGGGCTGGTTGGCGACGAGGAAGGTGAATTGCACCCGATCACCGGCGGCGCCGCTGATGACTTGTTGGCTGCCCATGGTGTTGGGCGCGCTGCGGCAAAAGGCGTCGGCGTGGGTGCAGACGACCCGCGCGCCGTCGGCGTCAACCCGAATCAAGGCCGCCCATGGGGCACCGCCACGCCAGCGATCCAGCGTGCTCGCCTGGCCAAGCTTCAAGGTGAGATCGACCGCCTCACCGGGCATGACGAGCATCTGATCGCCACCGCTGCGGACCTGGCCTTGGGTGCGGGTCAGGTCGGCGGCGCTGCCGGCCGGTGGACCCAGAGGGCGCAGTATGAAGAAGGCGACCGCGGCCGCCAGCGCGATGCCGACGCCCCAGGTGACTCGCCGGCGGAACGCGATGATCTGGGCGCCGTATCTGTTCGATCCGGCTTCGCTCGACCTGGCCTTGCTCGCTCCGGTCCTGCTGGAACCGACCGTGATCGACTCGGTGTCGAAGAGGCGGGCGTGGGTCTGAGGATACAGCGCGCGCAGCTCGACGCGGGCGGCGGGGCTGTCAGCGATCAAGGCACGGACGCGATTGGCGTCGCGATCGGCGAGGCGACCTTCGGCCAGGGCGACCAGATCTTCGGCGTCGGGCAGCGCGCCCGTCGGCGGGTCGAGCATGGGCATCAGGTGCTGCAGCGCGCAGTGCGTCTGGTGCTCGCGGGTGGTCATCGTCAGCTGTGCGCTCATCGCTTAACTCCCATGCAGGCTTGTCGTCGGGCTGCTGGTCGGGCTGCTCGGATCGGGGCATCTGCTTTCATAAGAACGCGAGCACCATGGCAGTGGCGAACAGATCGTCGAGGTTGAGATCGTCGGCGATAGCGCTCAGCAGCCCCCTGAGATCGCGGTCTTCGAGGCCCAGCTCTTCGCGGGCCTTCGAGCGGAATCGCTTCCAGACCTTGGTGCGGGCGGTGCCCAGCCGTCGGAAGACCGATGAGGTGTCGATGCCCAGGTCGGCGCCGATCTCGCGGAGCACTCGGCCGTCGCGATAATACTGCGACAGCAGGGAGCGTTCGTCGTCGGACAGCAGCGAGACGCAGGCGCTCAAGACCGGACGCAGTCGCGCCGCCGCTTCGAGGTGTATCAGGTCGCGTTCGGCGCCCCGGCCCGGGCTCGCCAGCCGATCGAGCACCCCTTCGCTGGCTTTGGGCTTCTGCTTGCGGATTATGTCGATCACCAGCCGGCGCGCCGTCACCCGCAGCCAGCCTTGCAGCGTGCCCATGCCCTGGTACGAATACAGCCGGGCGCTGCTCGGATCGTCGGCGCGTCGCGGGGTGAATAAGGTGGCCAGCAGCAGCGCCTCGACGTCCTCGGCGATTGCCTCGGACGGCGCATGGCGAAGGCTCAAGTGCTTCAAATACGGACGAAAGCGTCTCATGAACAAGCGCAGCGCGCGCGGCGCACCCGCGAGGCATCCCATGACCAGGTGCACATCGCGCAGCACCAGGCGCTCGATAACCTGGGCGCGCTCCTCGGGCGGGAAGGTGTCGAGCGTGCGCTCGACTTGGGCGCAGAACGCGTCTGCCGAGATGCTCAAATCGCCGTCCTCGGCCAAAAGGGCGGTCCAGGTAGCCTGAAGGCGGTCGCGCAGAGCATCGGTCACGATGGGCGGTCCGTGGGGCGTTGAACTGGGCGTCATCGTAGGCCGGGGGCATGGGAAGTCAACTCAGCTGTAGATCGGAGACAGCAGTGGGACGCAGCGCGCGGCACCGTTTTGCGCTCTTGGATGAATATTCTAGAGCGTGCCTCCTCGACGGGCTGCCTTGCGTGTGGCCATCGCCTGCGGCATTTTTCGCGCATGCCACTCTCCCAGCCATCCGATCTGTCTGATTTACCCGGCGTCGCTCACCGGGTCGACCTCGCCGATCGCACCACCCTTGGCGTCGGCGGTCCCGCGCGCTGGCTCCTGCAGGCCGCCACCCTCGACGCCGCGATCGCGGCGGTCGATCGGGCGGATGCGGCGGGCGTGCCGGTGCTGATCCTCGGGGGCGGCAGCAACCTGCTCATCGACGACGCCGGGTTCGACGGCCTGGTGGTGCGGCTGCCCGACGCCGAACCGGTGCGCGCTGGCCCGCGGTGGACCCTGACGGCAGGCAACGACTGGAACCGCTTCGTCGGCGCGGCCGTCGCGGCCAATCACGCGGGCGTCGAGTGCCTCGCGGGCATCCCCGGCACGATCGGCGCGGCGCCCATCCAGAACATCGGCGCCTACGGGCAAGAGGTCGCCGAGGTGGTCGACGCCGTCGAGGTGTGGGATCGCGTCGCGCGTGTTCGCCGCTGGATCGCCCGCGATGACTGTGGTTTTGGCTATCGCACGAGCCGGTTCAAGGCGACGGACGCGGGTCGCTTTATGGTGCTGTCGGTGCGCATGACGTTGCGGCCAGGCGGGCCGGCGACGGTGCGGTACCGCGATCTGGTCAACCGACTCGGTGACGCGCCCACGCTCGCCGAGACCCGCGCGATGGTGATCGCCGTGCGTCGGACCAAGTCGATGGTGCTCGATGCGTCTCATTCCACGCCACCCGATCCGAACAGGCGCAGCGCCGGCTCGTTCTTCGTCAACCCGATCGTCTCAGCGTCTGCGTACGAGGACGTCGCGGCGCGCTTCGAGGGCGAGGTGCCGCATTGGCCGGCATCGACAGGATCAACCGACGGGCGGATCAAGCTGGCCGCGGCCTGGCTGATCGAGCAGTCGGGCATGCCCAAGGGCTATGACGCCGACGCGCAGTTCGGGCCCGTCGGTTTGTCTACGAAACACACGCTGGCGCTGGTCAATCGGGGCGGGGCGACCGCGGCGCAGGTGCGGGCGTTCGCGGCGCATGTGCAGGATCGTGTCGAGGCGGCCTTTGGGGTGCGCTTGGTGCCCGAGCCGCAGTTCGTTGAGGGGTGAGCGGGGCTCACCTGGGGCTCATCCCACGCAGAGCTGCCCGGTCTCGTCGAAGTCCAGCGCGTGGGCCTGCGCCAGCGCGCTGAGCAAGGCATGCCCGGCCTCATCAGCCGTGTGTCCAAACGCGACGATCCCATCTTCATGGGCGTCCATGGCGAAGATCCGCCGGTCGAGCATGCCGGTCTGGTGCGCGAGCCGTCGCATCTCTTGCGCCATCTCAACGGTGCCATAGTCGACACCGGGGCGGGTCGTGGGCAGCGCCAGCCGCGCGCGCCGCGTCCAGATGTCGGCGCAATGGATGTGCAGTACGACTCGAATACGCGGGCTCAGGTCGTAGAGCGCGCCATGGGTCATCGACTCGCTCGACGGACGAATCTCTCCTTGGCTCTGCACTTGATTGCGTCCGGCGTCGTACCGCTCAACGAGGCAATAGTGCTGAAGCGTTAAGC
>JBNMOZ010000225.1:0-8707 GCA_051276005.1 Bradymonadia bacterium
CCTGGATCGAAGGCCCGCACGCGCCGGTTGATCTGGTCGCGCTGACGCCCAGGCAGGCGCTTCTCGAGGCCCATGAAGTAGCGCTCGAACTCCCGGCGACACTCTTCGAGTTCAGCCACAATGGGTTTGAGCGTATCCACGCCAGTCTCCTCGGTCGACGGTGCACCATACCGCGTCGATTACGCCGGCGCGAGGCACGCTCCATGGCAGGCCTCGCGCCTTGACCGACGACGGATCGGGCTGCTAGCGTCAAATCGGTATAACCTACCGACAATCAAGGCGGTTTAAGTGACCTTTCCTGTCTGCCTCAAGCCCCGACGCGCCCTGCTGCGAGGCGGCCTTGCGCTGGGCCTGCTCGCCTCGAGCCCCGGCTGTACCTTCGAAGCGAGCGATGTCGACAGCTGGCAGAACGTGCAGGGTGGCATGCCCCGCCTCGCCGGCTATCTGACCGACAGCGCTCGCCCTTTGGGGCTGCGCATGCGCGCCGCGCGCGGCCTCTTCGAGAAGGATCAGGTCGACTACATCATGGCTGTCGTCGCTCAGGCCGACGCCGCGGAGCGCAAGATCCTGCTGCCCGAGCTGGCGAAGCTGGCGAAGGATTCGCTGGGCGACGCCGACCGCAAGACCGCGAACCGCGGGACGGCGCTGGCGTACTACCTGCTCGAATACGGCACGCCGGCCTATGACAAGGTGCTGGGCGCAGCGACGCCGGCCCTGGCCGAGGCGCTCGCGACGAACGCCCTGAGCCGGATTCCGCCCAGCGACAGCGCGTCCATCAGTCCACAAAAGGCGCTGCTCGGCTCGGCTTTGGCGCACCCAGCCGTCGTCGACATGATGACCGCCGCCGCCAAGACCGCCGCGGTTGACCCGAAGGCGGAGCGCCGCTTCCTGGTGCTGCTCGACTATCTGGGCGCGCTGCGGCAGCCGGCCATCGCCCGCCTTCGCGCCGAGCTCTTGCTCGCTCGGGCGCGGGCCGTGTACCCCGAGATCAGCGACGCGCTGGTGCAGGCGATGCTGGCCAACCGCAACCCTACGCTCCTCAAGTTCCTCATCGAGCTGACCCGCGATCCGGCGCTGCCCGAGCGCATCCGCGCCTTCGGCTTCGCGGCGATGAGCCAGCTGGGCAAAGACGCGATCCCCAACATGATGCGCGTCGTCCAGACCGACTTCCCCACCCCCGATGATGCGCGCTACCTCGCCTTGCGCGGCCTCTGGGAGTCCGGCGGCCCGGCCCAGCTGGGTGCCGCGTTGCGGGCGCTGCCGTCCGAGGGCAAGTGGCCGCAAGCCGGCACCGAGTTTCGCGATGACATCGACGCGTTCTGCGACAACCGCGTCGCCACCCGGTCGGCCGAAGCCAAGCCGGTGCTCATCGAGCTGCTCGACGATCCCAACTGGATCGCCCGCGCCTACGCGCTGCGGTGCATCACCCGACTTTATCCCAACGAGGCCGCCGACTTGGTGGGCATCCTCACCGAAGACTTGACCCCGTTGCCGGGCTGGCAAGAGAGCGGTGAGCCGTCGAGCTTCGCCGAGGCGGTCAAGGCCCTCACGGAGGGATGAGCGGGATTGACCTGGCGCTGATGGTTCTGGGCGCGGGCATTATCGCGCTCTTTCTCGCCAGCCTCTCACGCGAGAGATCGCCCTCCAATACACCCGAAATGCCCGATCGTGTGCTCACGCTCTGCGCCCAACTCACCGGCGATCCACTCCACGATCAGGCGATCATGAACCAGGTGCTTGCCCTCGGCCGCGGAGCGCTGACGCCGTTGCTCGAGGTGCTCACGGCCACTCTGCGCGCGCCCGATGAGCAGACGCCTCGACGACTGGCACGCATCGAAGGCCTGATCGCAGACTTCGGGCTGATGGCGATCGATCCCATCGCTGCGCGTCTGCAACGACTGCAACCCACGTCGCCCCTGGCAAACAGCCTCGTTCGGGTGCTCTATCGCCTGGGTCAGCCGGGCGCCAAAAAATGGGTCCGCGCCGTGGTCGAGAACCCCACATTGATGGTCTTCTTGCCGAGGTTCAGGCGGGCGCGCGGTGACTATCGCGATCCACCCGCGGCGGCGTTGGGCGCGCTGAGCCCGCGGCTCGCAAACCTGTCGGTCGACGACCTGTCGGTGATCGCAGCGCTGATCGTTGATCACCCGGCAATCATTGATGATCTCTGGGCTGCGACGATCGCATCGGGGCGCATCGCGATCCTGGCGTGGCTGCGCGACTGGCTGCCGGTCGCGAGCGGCGCGCATGTGGTGGCCGGGCTGATGGATCGGTCCCCACAAGTTCGCGCTGCGGCGGCAGATTTGGCGCGCTTGATGACCGAACCTGCGCTCGTCCCAGCGCTCATCGAGCTGGCGGGCGATGCCGATGCGCCCTGCCGAATCGCCGCGTTGCGCGCCTTGGCGAACCAGCCGTCGGGCGCCGCGCGGGCTGCGATCAGCGCCGCGGCCGGCGATCCCGATCGGCGCGTGTGTTTGACCGCGCTGGAGCTGCTCGCGTTCGATGCTGCGCCCGTGCTGCGAGGCGCGGTGGGCATGGCTGCGTTGGGGGTGCTGCAACCGGATCCCCTCCTGGGCGTGCTGCACGCCCTGTCGCCCTTCGATCAGAATGATGCGCACGCGCTGATGCAGATCGCCGATGCGTCTGCGGCAGATCAGCGCCTGCTGGTCGCGATGCTCGGGCGGCAGGCGCGCGAGAACCCGCGGGCCCGCGAGCGCTTGATCCGCGTGATCGCCACCGCAAAGCCGATCGTGCAGGCCTGGGCGATTCATGCGCTGGTGCGCGCTGGCGAGCCGTCGGCGCCCGATCTGCTCGCCAAGGCCACGTCCTCGACGACCGACGAGGGGCGCCTGGTGTTGCAAGAGGCCGCGCAATGCTTGGGCACCGCAGCGGTCATGCCGCTCGCGCGCCACATCGATGCCCAAGACTCGACCTGTGCCTTCTTGCTGCCGGTCCTGCGGGCGCTCGACTACTCGGACGCGGTGCCGGCCTTGCTGCATGCCCTCGACGACGTCCGCCACGCGCTCGCCACGACGATCGCATGCGGCGGCTCTCAGGCGCGCCAGATGGTCGACGAGGGTCTACTACTGCCAAGCCTGGGCCTGCTTGCGCCGGCGTTGCGCTACCTGGCGAGCTGGGCGACGGCCGACGATGTGCCGGCCCTCATCGCCCTGTACGACGCGCACCCACCGCTGCGCGGGGTCATCCTCAACCTCATCGAGATGCAGGTGGGCGACGCGACCGGGCCCCTGGCCACGCGTATCGAAGCGGGGGGCGGTGACGACCAACTGCACGCCCTCGAAGCACGTCACGCGATCCTCGCGGCGCTTGACGACGCGCCCTGGACGCGGCAAATGGCAGCGTAGCGCCCATGAGCCGCCTATGGTTCAATCGGGCTGCTGCTCCAACCCGCGAGGTGCGCATGTCGAGGCTGTTCTGGGTGATGATCGCGCTGCTCTGGGCGGCGCCCATAAGTGCGCAAGCTGCCGATCCGGCACAGGAGCGCGCGAAGAACTTCTTCGTACAGGGCTCTAAAGACTTCGCCGAAGGTCGCTTTGCGCGGGCACTGGACGCCTTCGAGCAGGCCAACGCGATCAAACCCCACCCGATCATGCTCAAGAACATCGCCAAGACCTACGAGGCGATGAAAGACCTGACCCGCGCGGTCGGATGGTACGAAAAGTACCTGGCGACCGGGCCCAGCGACTCGACGGGCGTAACGGCGACGATCGCCCGGCTCAAGACGCTGATCGCGAAGTGGTCGCGGCTCACGCTGGTCACCACGCCCGGTGGGGCGACCATCTGGGTGGGCTCACGCGAGAACCGCCCCCGCGGTAAGACCCCCGACACGCTGGTCATCCAACCCGGTCAGCGCACGCTGGTCATCGCCCTGCCCGGCTATGAGGTCGTCGAGCGCACGCTCACGCTCGCCCCCGCCCAGGCCCTGACCATGCCGCCGATAGCGATGGTGAAGCTGCGCCCGCGGTTGGTCGTCACGAGCGAGCCCATGGGCGCCCAGGTCTTCGTCGATGGCGCCGCTACGCCCGCCGGCCGCACGCCGTTTACGGTGCCCCTCACCCAGGGCGATCACACCCTGCGATTCGAGGCGGCCGGCTATCGTCCGACCAAGCAGACCGTCACGTTGACCGACGCGCATGTGCAGGCACCCCTGCGCACCGCGGCCAAGCTGCAAGAGGGCAAAGCGCCCGGCGAACTGGTCATTGAGCTGGATCGCGGCGAGGTCTTCATCGACGGGCGGTCGGTGGGCAAGGCCCCGCTCCAAGCGCCCATCGAGCTTGACGAAGGCATGCACCCCATCGAGGTGCGCGGCGGCGGCGAGGTCTACCGCGAGATGGTCAGCATCACCAGCGGCGAGACCACGACGACCACCATCAATATCGAAGGCGGCGGTGGCTCGTCCATCAGCCAAGGCACGGTGGGCTGGATTCTCATCGGCACCGGCAGCGCCGTCGTGCTCGGCGGCATCGTGACCTCGTTCCTCGCTTTGGGCGCGGACGGCGATCTGCAGGACTGCCGCGGCGATGCTGCATGTGCGTTCACCGAGCGCGAATCAGTGCTGGCCGATGACGTGCGCTCCAGCGCCCTGACCACCGATATTCTGATGGGGGTTGGCGTCGCCATCGCGGCGACGGGCACGGTGCTCTATCTGCTCGCCGATGACGCGCCCACCCGGCAACCCGCGACCCAGGTGCCTGCGATCAGCGTGACGCCCCTGCGTGGGGGCGGCGCCGCCGCGGTGGGTCGATTTGAGTTCTAATCGCGGTCTCTGTCAGGCTGATGCGATGCGCCCCGCTGTTCGTGACCCGTCCAGCGCGCCATCGATCTTGAAGCGCTCAGCGCGCTGTCGTTCTTCTAGACCTTCGACTGGGGAGTCGTGATGGTCGCCCGCAATGGTGCCCTTGCCGTATTTTGCTGCGCTCTGCTTTCGGCAGGGTGCAGCCTGATTCTGGATCCTAAAAACTGCAGCGATGAGAGCGACTGCTCCCAAGGACGCAGTTGCCAATCGGGCATCTGCATTGGTCCTGGCGAGCCTGAGCCCGCGCCTCAGCCCGACGCGATGCCAGAGCCCGAGCCTGACGCCACGGTGCAGCCCGAGCCTGACGCCCGCGTCGAGCCCGAACCCGACGCGATGGTCGAGCCCGACTCGGACGCGATGGTCGAGCCCGACGCCGCGCCCATGAAGGCGCCGCCGAGCTGCGAGATCACCGTGCCCGTGATGGCCACTGTGGGCCCGCTCAGCGTCGAGGACGTGCTCGTCGAGGGCATCGTGACCGACGTCGACACCATGCCTGGCGCGCTCACGGTTACCCTCGCTGGCCAACCCGTCACGCTCACCGACAACGGCATGTTCAGCATGCAGGTGCCGGTGGCCGAAGGCCCCAACGTCATCCGCCTTGAGGCGCGCGATCCAGACGATCAGAGCTGCACTGCGCAGGTCTCCGTGCGCGTCGATCGCACCGGCCCGACGGTGGTCATCCTCAACCCGAACAACGATCTGGTGGTCAACCCCGAGCGCACCCCGTTTCGGGTCTCGGGCACCGTTGACGACGCCTCGATGGTGGCCGCAGTGCGCGCGACCCTCGACGGCAACCCCATCGCCGACGTCAACTTCGAGGGCGGCGAGTTCTCCTTCTCGGTCGAGCTGCGCGAGGGCGACAACGTCATCGCGGTGGTGGCCGAGGACGTCGCCGGCAATGTCGCTGAGGCCGTCACCCGCACCATCGGGCTCGACAGCACGCCCCCCGTCGTCAGCCTCGACGCGCCGATCGACGGCACCCGCACCCCCGACGCCACGACGCGCGTCATCGGTCAGGTTGAGACTGAGGGCGTCGGCGAGCGCCGCGCGAACATTGGCATTACGGTTAACGGTGACGCGGTAGAGCTGCCGGTGCCCGACCGCGTGGCCGATAACGACGGCCGCTTCAACTTCGAGGTCGCGCTCGTCGTGGGCGCCAACCGCATCGAGGTGACGGGCGATGACGCGGCCGGCAACGACGCGACCGCCGCGGTGACTGTCACCCGCGACGACCCGGCGCCCTGCGTCGATATCGAGTCCCCCGACGACGGCGGCTTCGTCAACGCGCCACAGGTCGAACTCAGCGGGACCGTCTGCCCGGCGGTCGACCGCGTCGAGCTTCGCATCGGCGCCGCGGTCCCGATCATGGGCGAGGTCGTCGACGGCCGCTTCACCGCGACCGTCCAGCTGACGCCCGGGAGCCGCGAGGTCACCGTGCGCGCCCTGACCCCCGCCAACGCGTCTGCCGAGGATCGCGTCACCGTGACCTACGACGACACCGCGCCGACGATCCGGCTCAACCAGCCGATCAACGGCGCGTGCTCCAACGCCAACGTCATTCGGGCGTGCGGGCTCGTCGAAGATCCCGAGAGCGGTATCAGCACGGTGCGCGTCAACGGGACCGACGCAGCGCTGCAGGACGCCAACTTCTGCGCCGACTTGATACTTGTCGACGGCACCCACTCGATCACCATCGTCGCGACAAACGCCGCCGGCACCGAACGACGCGCCCCCGCGCTGGGCCTGCCCGATTACACCGTACGGGTCGATCGTGACCCCCCCGTGGTCGTCTTGCAGGGCGGCGACGTTCGACCGTGGCTCGGCGTCGATGCCTTTGAGGAGGTCAGGTTGCGCGGCTCGGCTGAGGGCGGCCTCTGCGGTCCCACCAGCGCGACCTGGGAGCGGGTCTGCGACGGCGAAGTGCCCGCCGATCTGGACTGCTTGGCCAACGCGCGCCAACTGGGCCTGCAAAATGGCGGGTTCACCATTCGCAGCGCGCTCCCCGACGGTGAGCGCCTGGTGCGGGTCAGCGTGACCGACGAGGCCGGCAACCAGGGCGAGGCCATCTACAACTTCCGCGTCGACAGCGTAGAGCCGGAGATCGCCGATCGCACCCCCGACCAGTTCAGCGCCGACGACCAGTTCGAGGTCTGCGTGACCGGCCTAGACCTGGCGTCGGGCGTCACGATCGTCAACATCGATGGGGCCGACGCGCCCCTCGCCCCCGCCGGCGGTGGTCAGCAGGGCTGCCGCACGCTGGCGCTTGAAGAAGGCCGAAACGCCTTCAATGTGCGCGTCGAAGACCTGGTCGGCAACCGCGCGTTCGACATCGTGACCATCACGCGCGACACGACGCCGCCCGTGGCCGAGGTCGCCTTCCCGGCAGAGTTCGGTGCGATCGCGGTGCCCACTTCGGTGTCCGGCACGGTCAACGACGGCGAAGGCAGCGGCGTGACGCGCGTCGATCTGCGGATCGGCGATCGACGGTTCGCGACTGTGCTGGCCAACGGCGGGTGGCGTGCCGGCAACATCCCGGTCGATCCGGCGTCGCCGAGCATCTTCGTCATCGCGACCGACGCGCTCGGCAACGAGATCGAGTTTGAGCATGTCGTGATCGTGCCCGCATACGTCGATCTGGGGGTCAATGATGGCTTCGGCGTCGACTCAGACGCCTCGACGCTGCTGTTGCTCGACGCAGACCTCGACGGCCTGCCCGACGTGCTCAGCCTGAGCGACGCGGTCGATGGCGCATCTGCGCTCTACCTGCAACGCGCCGACGGCTCCTTCTCGGCGCGGTTCGACGACGGCTTGCCCAACGCCCCGATTCAGGCAGCAGACCTGGCCGACGTCAACGCCGACGGCACCCTCGATTTGGTGATCTCGAGTGGCGGTGCGACGCGACTCCTGCTCGGCGACGGCAACGGCGCCTTCGTAGAGACAGCCGCGGGCTTGCCCAACATCGGCGCCAACGATCTGAAGTTCGGCGACATGAACGCCGACGGGCACGCCGACCTGGTCTTGCTGGCCGGGTTGGGCAGCCGCATTCAGTTTGGCGACGGCACCGGCAACTTCAACAGCCAGAACCTCGAAGACCTCGGGCTCGAAGACATCGTCGACTACACCAACGCGTTCACGGTCGATCTCGATGGCGACGGCAACCTCGATCTGCTGCTGCTCTCCAGCGTCGGCTCGGCCTTCTTCACGGGCGGCATCCCGTTCTCCCTGATGGAGGCGCCCAACCTGCCCGGCGATCGCGCCGCGGCGCTCGATCTGGATCGCGACGGCGACCTCGACCTGTTCACCAACGAGCCCGGCGCTGGCCGCTTCATCGTGCAGACCGCCGGCGGCTTCGCGCAGGGCCTGCAAGGCGTCGTCTTCGGCGCTGGCGATCGCGGCGTGACCGTAGGCGACCTCGACGGCGACGCCCGCACCGATGTGGTGGTCTACGGCGACGCCGGCCTGCGGGCCTATCGCGGCGCGGCCGACGGCTTCGTGCTCGCAGACCTGGGCCTGCCCGTCCTCACCGACGTGCGCAGCGCGCAGATCGCTGACATGGATGGCGACGGCGATCAGGACATCATCTACGCGACCGTCAACGGCACGGGGCTGGTGCGCTCGAACACCACCGCCCTCGACCCCGAATACCGCTACACGCGGCTCGACATTCGCCGCGGCGATCCAGGCCCCATCGACGCCTTGGGCGCGGTGATCGGGCACGAGTACGCGCCGGGTCTGGTGCGGCGTGTGGTCGCGCTGTCGGGCATCCCGACGATCGTGACTCTGCTGGGCAATGACGTTGAGGTGTTGGTGGACTTCATTGGCGGCGGACGCCGCACGGTGCCGGCCCTGGTGTCCAACCCCGACCCGATCGTGGCCCCCGCGCCCTGACGC
>JBNMOZ010000226.1:0-8689 GCA_051276005.1 Bradymonadia bacterium
AGTGGCGACCTCGGCTGCGCTGAGCTGCGCGAGCCCCGCCTTGATCTGCGCGCCGACCACCGCCTCGGTGTTGCCGGCTTCACGGACGGCAAGGCTCTCGCCAACGCAGATGATCGGCGTCAGGCCGTGATCGATCAGGCGCCGAGCCTTGGCCGCGACGCCCGCGTCGGTCTCGCCGAAGATCGTGCGTCGCTCGCTGTGCCCGATGATGCAATAGCCCGCGCCCGCCGCCTTGATATGCGGCGGCGCGTTCTCGCCCGTGAAGGCGCCGCTGTCGGCGTCATGGCAGTGCTGGGCAGCGACGCCAATGGTGCTGTCGGCCAAGCGCTGAGCCACGGCATGCAGCGCCAGGTTCGTCGGTCCCACGACCACGTCGACGGCCCGATGCCGGCCACAGCGATCGCGGACGCCCGTCGCCAGCTCGAGGCTCTCGGCGACGGTCAGGTTCAGCTTCCAATTTCCGGCGATGATCGGTCGGCGAGTGCTCATCGGCTCGGCCTCCAGCCCAGTGCGGTCAGTCCCGGCAACGCGGTACCCTCGATGAACTCGAGGCTGGCGCCGCCGCCGGTGCTGATGTGATCGATCCCGTCAGCGTTGCCGCTCTCATTGACGGCGCGCACGGAGTCGCCCCCGCCCACAACCGACCAGGCGCTGCTGCGCGCGATCGCCGCGGCGACGGTCTGGGTGCCCTTGGCGAAGCGCTCCCACTCGAACACACCCATCGGGCCGTTCCAGAAGACCGTCTCGGCTTGGGCGATGGCCGCTTGATAGCGCGCGCGGGTGTCGGGCCCGATGTCGAGGCCCATGCTGCCGGTGTCGATGATCGCGCCTTCGGTGTCTTGCGCGAACGCGTCGGAGTCGAACGCCTGAGCGACGACGTGGTCGGTGGGCAGCAGAATCTCGACGTTGCGATGCTCGGCGCGCCGGAGCATCTCGCGCACGAGGTTGATCGACTTCTCTTCAACCCGGCTGTTGCCAACCGGGATGCCCTTGGCGGCGAGGAACGTGTAGGCCATCGCGCCACCGACGAGGATCGTATCGACCTTGGCCAACAGGTGTCCGAGCACCTTGATCTTGTCGCTGACCTTGGCCCCACCCACCACGGCCACGAAGCCGCGCTTGGGGCGCTTGAGCAGCGTGGTGAGCGCCTCTACCTCGCGGGCCATCAACAAGCCCGCGGCGCAATCACGCACATGCTTGGTGATGCCGACGGTGCTGGCGTGCGCCCGGTGCGCCGCGCCGAACGCGTCGTTGATGTAGATGTCGCACAGGCCCGCGAGCCCCCGCGAGAACGCATCGGAGTTGGTGGTCTCGCCGGCGTTGAAGCGGGTGTTCTCGAGCAGCAGCACATGGCCGTTGCGCAGGTCGCGCGACAGCTTGGTGGGCCCATCGCCGACGGTGCGATCGGCGAGGATCACCTCACAACCGAGCATGCCGGCGAGCACGCCGCCCGCGGGCGCCAGTGACAGCCCCGGGGGCTTTTGGCCCATGGGTCGGCCCATATGGCTGGCGAGCACGACCCGGGCACCGGCGCTGATGGCGTGGCGAATGGTCGGCAACGCAGCGCGAATGCGGGTGTCGTCGGCGACGCTGCCGTTGTTGAGGGGCACGTTGAAGTCGACGCGAATGAAGACGCGGCGGCCTTCGAGATCGAGGTCGCTGATCAACTGCATGCCGTCGAGCGCTGATTTGGGTTTCGCCTTCGACTTCGCCATTTGAGACCGGTTTATCACGACGCTTTGACTGACCCGGCGCTCGCCCGCTCAAGACCCAACATCAAGCGGGTCAAGTCGACCATGCGGCTCGAGAAGCCCCACTCGTTGTCATACCAGCTGAGCACCTTGACGGTGTTGCCCATGACCTTGGTGTTGTCGGCGTCGACGATGCTGCTGAACGGCGAGCCGATGAAGTCGCAGCTCACGAGCGGCTCGGTCTCGAAGTCGAGCACGCCGGCCAGCGGGCCTTCGCGCGCGGCGGCCGAGAGCGCGGCGTTGACCGCCTCGACCGTCGCCGGGGTCTTCAGCGTCGCGACCAGGTCGACCAGCGACACGTTCGGGGTCGGCACGCGCACCGAGATGCCATCGAGCTTGCCCGCCAAGTGCGGCATGACAAGGCCAATGGCCGCGGCCGCGCCGGTGCTGGTCGGGATCATCGACATGGCCGCAGCGCGGGCCCGACGCTTGTCCTTGTGGGGCAGGTCGAGCAGGCGCTGGTCGTTGGTGTAGCTGTGGATGGTCGTCATGACGCCATGCTCGACCCCGAAGGTGTCGTCGAGCACCTTGACGATAGGCGCCAGGCAGTTGGTCGTGCACGAGCCGTTGGAGACCACGGTGTCGGTGCTCAAGTCGAGGTCACCGTCGTTGACGCCGACGACGATCGTCTTGTCGATGCCGGTGCCGGGCGCGCTGATGATGACCGACTTCGCGCCGGCCTTGAGGTGCAGACTCGCCTTCTCCATGGTGCGAAAGGCGCCCGTGCACTCGAGCACGACCTCGACCCCGATGTCGCCCCAGGCCAGCTGGGCGGGATCGCGCTCGGCCGTCGTGCGGATGCGACGCCCGTTGACCACGATCGTGTCGCCATCCGGCGTCTTATCGACCTGCACGTCGGCGTCGAAGCGACGATGCACCGAGTCGTGGCGCAGCAGATGCGCGAGCATGTCCGGGTTCGTCAGGTCGTTGATCGCCACGACCTCGACGGCCGGGTCACTCTCGAGGATACGGAAGACCATGCGGCCAATGCGTCCGAAACCGTTGATGGCGACCTTGCGACTCATGAATGACGACCTTTCGCACGCGCCCGACGAGACCGAGAAGTCTCCGGGCAGGATATTCTGGGCAGGATATTCCGGCGCGCGAGGGTAGGCCCCACCCCCGCAAAACGCAAGCTTGGGACCATGACCTGCCAGAAACCCGTCGGCTCCGGGCGGTTGAGGGCGTCAGCCGGGTCAGCGTACTGCGTCAGCCGGTGGGGGTCAGCGCCGGGCTGAGGCGGGATTTCGTGGGAATGAGGGCCTGCAACTCGGTGACCATTGCAGCGATCTGTTGCTCTGAGTAGCCCTGACCCTGCAGGCGCTTCAGCATGTTTCGCGCCAGGATCCGGGCGCCCCGCCGGGTCTGCGGTTCAGCGACTGCGATCTTGCGTTCACTCATGTCTCTCCCCTCTCGGCCATGTCAGCGGCAAAACGTGGCAGAACAAGGATGCATGTACGATGCCGGCCTGTGAAGCCTAAATCCAGACCGGATAGAGAGATTTTGACGCATTTTGCCGCGAAGCGCGCTTCGCAGTGCGTCGACGGCGACTCACCCTTCAGGCGCGCTTGGCGCGCGATCGCCCGCTCGACCAGACGTCGGCGACGGGGCCCGCGTCGCGGCGGTGCACCAGCGCGTCAAAGAGCGGCGCGCCTGTGAGCCCGTCGAGATCGTCGATCGCGACCAGATCGGCAGGCCCATCCACTTCGATCCGCCCGAAGGGCAGGCGCAACGCATCGCCGCCGCCGCGCGTGGCAAACCAGAGCAGCGCCTCACTGGTGACTGTCGCGCCCGTGATCAAGGCCGCGTCGTAGGCGCTGGCCGCGACCCGTCGCAGCGAGAACGTACGCCCGGCCCCCACGTCGGTGCCCAAACCCAGCCGGATACCGCGCTCGATGGGCGCCGCCAGGGGCATGCAGCCCGAGCCCAAGAAGAAGTTGCTGTCGGGGCAATGGCTGACGGCAGCGTCGGCGGCCGCGAGGCGATCCCAGGCGTCGTCATTCAAGTGCACGCAATGCGCGAAGAGCGAGTGGCGTCCGCACAGCCCGTGAGCGGCGTAGACGTCGAGGTAGTCACGCTGCGCGGGGTACATATCGCCGACCGCGGCGATCTCGGCCGGGTTCTCGCTCAGATGCGTCTGGATGAGCAGGTCATGTTTCTTGGCCAGGGCCGCGGCACCCCGCATCAACGCCGGCGTGCAGCTCAGGGCGAAGCGGGGCGTGATCGCGAAGAACAGCCGGTTCTCATGGCCGTGCCATTTCGAGATCAGCCGCTCCGCGTCGGCCAACGCCTGCTCGGCGGGCACACAGATAGCGTTGGGTGCGCCCTGATCCATCAGCGTCAGCCCGACATGCCCCGCGATGCCGTGGGCCGCGAGCTCCTCGAACAAGATGTCGGTCGCCTGAGCGTCGCTCGTACTGTAGATGGCCGCGCATGTCGTGCCCTGCTGCAGCAGGTGACGACAGAATTCACGGGCGACCGTGCGCGCGTAGTCGGGGTCGCGCAGCCGGGCCTCTTCAGGAAAGACGCTCTGCTGCAACCAGTCGAGCAAGGGCCCCGTCGCGCTGCCCCGAATTCGAGTCTGCGGGCAGTGCACATGGGTGTCGACGAAGGCCGGCATCCACAGCGCGCCGGGGCGCGTGATGGGCGCGGTGCAGCCGCTGGGCGCGGGGCCCACGTCGAAGATACGACCCGCGCTGATCTGCACCAGCGCGTCCTCGACCAATGAGAAGACCGGGGCACCAGCACGAGGGATGAGGCAGCGGCCGCGGATGGATTGGATAGTCATCGATCCGGGACTGTTGATCGTATCGGACGCGCAGGTAAAGAACGAAGGCGCTAGAGCGAAGACCGAGGGCCGCAGCACCCCGGCTGGACGCACGGGCGTGCGCCGTCTACCATCCGCCCCGTGGCTAAAGACATCCTCATCGTTGAGCCCGACCGCCGCACTGCGGACACGCTCGTGCTGCGTCTGACTGCCCGCGGCTACTCCGCGCGCTCGGCCGCGACCCCTGCCGAGGCCGAGGACGCGCTGCTTCGACGGCGCCCTGATCTCATGATCGTCGGCCTGAGCTTGCCCAACGGATCGCCCAAGTCGCTCTGCGATCGCCTGCGCGCCATGCCGGGTGGCGCGCTCGCCCCGATATTGCTCGTCGAAGACGGCGCCGCCGAGATCACGACGCAACGCGACGCGATCGCGTTGGGTGCCGACCGGGTGTTCCGCTGGCCCGCCGATCTGCCGACGCTGATCGAGACGGCCGCGAGCCTGCTCGGCCCCAGCAACGCCCAGCCGCCGATCGGCCCCGACGGGAGCGGCGAAGACAGCCCCGACGAGAGCTTGGATTTCTCATCCGTCAACGCGTTGATCTGGTCCGATGCGCCCGGCGATTTGACCGAGGGGCAGTGGTCGCCCGACCCTCGGAGCATGCCACCGCGCAGCATGCCACCGCGCACCGCAGCGCCTGAGGATTCCACCGAGCTCTCGCTCGACGACAGCGTCTCGCTGCCCGCCTTCGCCGACTTCGATGGGCCGCCTGCCACACCGACAGACCTGCCGAGTATCGACTTCGAGAGCCTGAGCGGGCAGAGCTTCGGGGCGCCGGAGTCGGCGATCGCCAGCGTCGACTTCTCAAGCCTGAACGAGACTTTGCGAGCGCGCGACGAGGGCATCCCGCCGGCTGAGGTCGCGTCGGCCGGGCCGCCCTCATTGCCGCCCGAGGACCGCAGCGGGTTCGATTGGGGAGAGGCGCCACGCAGCGCCGTGCCCCAGAGCGGGGCGCCACCGCCGAGCTCCATCGACTCAAGCTGGCGCCGCGAGGGCGACACCCGCGCATCGGTGACGGCCAGCGCGCGCGCCGTGCCAGACCAGCCGCCGGTTACGCGAACGGGCGTTACTTCGCCGGGCGTGCAGCCCGACGCCGTCACCGCAAACGCGCCGATGCACCCTCGCGCGCGCCCGACCGTGCGCTTCGCGCCGACGTTGCCGCGCCCGGCCGCACCTCAACTCAATGAGCGACCGCCGCCGCTGCCCAAGCGGCCCAGCGCCGCCTATCGACCCCCGGCGCCGCCCACGCCGCCCGAAGATGCGCGCTGGCAAGCGGTGGTGCAGCCGGGCCGGGCGATCCCCTTGGCGCGGCGCGGCCTGGGTGGATTGCTGATCGGCATGGCCCGCTTGCACCTGTCAGGGCGCGTCGAAGTGGCGGCCGGCGGCGCGCTGCGGCGTGTGTTCTTCGACGCGGGTCGACCCGTCTTTTTCGACAGCTCTGCCGCCGAGGAAGATCTGGGCGCCTGGCTGGCCCGCGAGGGACAGGTCACCCGCGGCGTCTTGGCGAGCGCGCGCACCCAGGCTGCGCAGCTGGGTGTGCCCCCTGAAGAGCTGCTCATCGAGCAGGGCTCCGTGACGTCCGAGACCGTCTATCGAGCGCTCGCGGCGCATATCACCGAGCGCATCATCGCTTTGTTCGGGCTCGAGAGCGGCACAAGCCTGGTCATTCAAGGCGGCCCACGCCCCGTCGATCCGGCCGATCTCGGCGCACCCATCGAGCGCCTGGTGCTGGACGGCGTGCGGCGTAAATACGGGCGCTTGCGGCTGTATCGCGCCTTCGGCACGCCGGTGACCGTCCCCCGCCCCGCCGCTGCCCGCCCGCGGGTCCCGTTGCGGGTCGACGAGCAGGCCGCCCTGGACGCGGTAGACGGTCGGCGCACGGTCGCCGAAATCGCCCAGGCCATTCGCATGGCCGATCCCGACGCCCTCGCGGTGCTCCACGGGCTCGCGCTGGCCGGCTTTATCGAGCCGCCCGCGGTCGCCGGACAAGGCACCCTGCCCCCGCTCGACGCGGCGCTGATCGCCCGCGCCGAAGGCCCGCAATCGGCCGATCAGCGCCCCGGGTTCGCCGATCAGGTGCACGCCAAGCTGGCGGACGTGCACGAGGCCGACTACTTTGCCGTGCTCGACGTGCCGCCCGAGGCCACAGGGGCCGAAATAGAGGCGGCATATATGACGTTGCGCCGACGCTTTGACCCGCATGGCGTCGCTGGCCCGCTGGCCGAGCAAGTGCGCGATATTGCAGACGTCCTCGGCGACGCGTTCGCTATCCTCTCGGATCCGCGGCGCCGCCGTTGCTATGCCGAGGCGTTGACCCGGCGCCGGACCCCGGAGGCCCAATGGCGGTACTCGAAGTCCTGACCTGGCCCGATGATCGCCTGCGCGTGATCGCCGATGAGGTGCCCGCCGTCGACGACGCCGTGCGCGCCTTCGTGGGTGATCTGTTCGAGACGCTGGCTGACATCGGCGGCGTCGGTCTCGCCGCAACGCAGGTTGGCAAGCCCTGGCGCGTCGTCATTATGGATTGCCGCAAACGCGACGAGGAGGCCAAGGCCCGCGCCCTGATCAACCCCCGCATCATCGCGCGCGAAGGCACCGTGGTGTGGATGGAGGGCTGCTTGTCGCTGCCCGGCGCCTACGCCGAAGTCGAACGCTCGGCCCAGGTGACCGTCGCCTATCTCGATGAGCAAGGCGTCGCCCGCACCCTGACCTGCGCCGCCCTCGAAGCCGTCTGCGTGCAACATGAGCTCGACCATCTCGACGGGCAACTGTATATCGACCGGCTCGGCGCGCTGGAGAAGCGCGCGACCCTGAACGAGTACGCCTCGGTCAATCACCTGGATGCCGCCCGAGTTCTATGACCAACGCCACCCTCACGGACCGCGCCCCCACCGACCTGAAGATCCTCTTCATGGGCACGCCCGACTTCGCCGTCGCGACCCTCGAAGCCGTCATCGCGCTGGGGTGCCAGGTCGTCGGCGTCGTGAGCCAACCCGCGCGCCGCAAGGGCCGTGGCCGCAAGATCGAGCAGACCCCCGTGGGCGCCTGCGCCGAGAAGAATGGCCTGCCGCTGTTTCAATGGCCGCGGCTGAACAACGCCAGCTTCAAAGCGCTCTCGGCCCTCGAACCCGATCTGTGTGTCGTGGTCGCGTACGGAAAAATTTTGCCACAGCGCTATCTCGATCTGCCCCGGTTCGGCTGCTTCAACGGGCACGCCAGCTTGCTGCCCGCTCTGCGGGGCGCGGCGCCGATTCAATGGTCTGTGATCCGTGGCCATGCCGAGGCCGGCGCGACGATCATGCAGATGGATGCCGGCATGGACACGGGCGACATGAGCTTGACCGTGCGCACGCCCATCGGGCCTGACGAGACCGCCGGCGGCCTGCACGACCGACTCGCACCGATGACCGCAGCGGCCATGACCGACGCGATCACGCGCCTGTGCGCCGGGACGCTTGAGTTCAGCGCGCAGGATCATACGCAGGCGACCATGGCGCCCATGCTGTCGAAGACGGACGGCGCTATCGACTTCGGTCAGACCGCACAGGCCGTACACGACCGAGTGCGCGGCATGCACCCCTGGCCCGGTGCTTGGGTGCAGCGCGGCGATGAGGTCTGGAAGATCAAAGGCACGCGCATCTGCGCGCGCCCCGACGACGCCGGTACAGTGGCGGGTGCATTGCCCGGAACAGTGCTGGAGTACGCCGAAGATGGGCCCGTCGTGGCCTGCGGCGATGGTGCGGTGGTACTCACCGTGCTGCAACGCCCGGGCAAACGTGCCCAGGACGGAGGAGAGTTCATGCGCGGGAACCCCATGCCCATCGGCACGGTAATTCGATGAGTGAAGACCACCCGCGTCGCCGGTTGGGCCAGCGCTTGCCGAGTGATGCGCAGCCCAAAGAGTCCCGCGATCAGCGACCGACCGAAGAGGTCGCCCCGCGCAAGGAGCCGCCGCCGCGCAAGGATCCGAACTTCCCCCAAAAGGACAACGATCGCCCTCGACGCGAGCAGCGACCGCGCAGCGACCGTCCCCGTGACGATCGACCGCGCAGCGACCGTCCCCGTGACGATCGACCGCGCAGCGACCGTCCCCGTGATGACCGTCCTCGTGATG
>JBNMOZ010000227.1:0-8650 GCA_051276005.1 Bradymonadia bacterium
TGCCACCCTCTTACCGCTGCCCGCCGTCATCGCCGGGCTCACCCGCGATCTGCAGGGCGTCGATCTTGTGCTCGATCAATCCGATCCCGCCGCGCTGCGCCGAGGGGTGCGCTTGGTGCGCCGAGTACGCTCATCCGTAGAGCGGCTCGATCAAGGCTTCAGCGAGGCACGCGAGCGACTCACCGCGTCCGAAGCACCCGCCAGCGCCCGCGCTTTAGCGGTCGAATTGGCCCGTCTGGACGGGCTGCGCGCCGACTTGGTCATCGAGACCACTCGAATTTTCGACGCGGTCGAGCGCGGAGATTCGGTGCAACGCATCGCCGCGCGCCGCAAGCTGCGCGTGCTCAGACGGGGCCTGTTTCGCTTCGAGGTCAATCTGGCGACCGCCATCGACACCGAAATCGCAGGCCTGACGGCCACCGAGAACGCCGCGGTCTGGAGCACTATCGTGCTGGGCAGCGCCGGGGTGATCCTGGGCATCATCATCACTTGGCTGACCGGTCGCTTGTTGCGCCCACTGCAGACGCTGCGCAAGGGGGTCGAGGCCATCGCGCGGGGCGACTTCGAGCAGCCGATCGAGGTGGCCGGCACGGGAGAGCTGGCCGATCTCGCCGCTGATTTCAATCGAATGGCCGAGGCGATCGCGCGCCGTGACACCCAGCTGAGCGCGCAACAACGCGCGTTGGTCCACCAAGAACGCCTCGCGACCGTGGGACGCATGGCGGCCCAGATCACCCATGAGCTGCGCAACCCGTTGTCGAGCATTGGCCTCAACTCCGAGTTGCTGCTCGACGATCTGCCGCCCGATCATGACGGACGCCCGCTGCTCAAGAGCATCATCCGCGAGGTCGAGCGGCTGCGCGAGATCACCGAAGAGTACCTGCGCTTCGCGCGCCTGCCGCGCCCCGAGCGGCGGCCTGTCGACCTCAATCATGCGGGCGAAGAGCTGTTGGAGTTCGTGCGGTCCGAGATGAATCAGGCCGACATTCGACTGCGCTTGGACGGCGATCCGGCGGCGCGGCCGGCGCTGATCGATCCCAATCATCTGCGGGCGGCGTTGTTGAACCTGCTGCGAAACGCGCGCGAGGCGATCACGGGGCAGGGATCGCGCAATGCCAGCGACGAAGGGCCCCGCGGGCACATCGTGGTCCGCGTGCGCACGCTGGGCGCGATGGCGTCTGTGGGCGTCATTGACGATGGCCCGGGCATGGACGCCGCGACCCTCGACAGGGTGCTTGAGCCGTTCTTCAGCACCAAACCGCAGGGCACGGGCCTGGGCCTGTCGATGGTGCACAAGATCGTCGACGCGCATGACGGATCGGTGCGGGTGCAGAGCGAGTCGGGGCGGGGCACGACGGTCACCCTGCTGCTGCCCCTCGCCCGTGAAAATGAGCCGCCCATTGCGGCGCTGGAGTCGGCATGACGCCACCGAACGCCGCGACCTACGCCGTGATGACCTACAATATTCGGGTGGGCATCGAGACCAGCCTCGCCCAAATCGCCGCCGCCGTGCAGGCCATTGGTGTGCCCGACGTGTTGGCGTTGCAAGAGGTCGGGCTGCGCTGGCGCATGGGCGAGTCGGTGAACCAGGCCGCGGTCATCGGCGCGGCGATAGGGCTGCCGTATCACGCCTTCGCGGGCGCGCTGCTCGATGCCGCGTCGGGCGGTCGCTTCGGGGTGGCCGTGCTGTCGCGCTATCCCCTCGACGGCGTGCACACCACGCCCCTGCCGCGAGAGACAGATGAGCAGCGCGTTATCTTGCGTGCCCGCGTGTGCGCCCCCACGCCCTTCATCGTTTTGAACACGCACTTGAGCGTCGCGCCATCCGAGCGGCTCGCCCAGGCTCAGCAACTCGCGCTGGCGGCAGCGGCCGAGACTGAGCCGATCGTGGTGCTCGGCGACCTCAACGATCGTCCAGGGACGCCCGCCATCGACGCCGCGATGCTCGACTTGATCGACTGCTTCGACGCGGTAGGGTCCGGCGCGCCAGAGACCTTCAGCGTGGCCGACCCCCATCGGCGAATCGACTATATCGGGGTTGGACACGGGGCGCGTCCGGCCGACCGCGCGCACGTCGAGCGCGGCGCGCGTGCGAGCGATCATTTTCCAGTGTGGGCGCGCGTGTCGATGCCCGCGTGAGGTATAGCCCCGGCCGCGCGGGCGTGATATTGATCCCGCTGTGTATCCCTCGTCTTACCGGTCCTCAATTACGATCGCCACGATCGCCCTCGTCGCTTGCGCGGCGAGCCTGACGGCGTGTCGTGATCGGGGGCAAGACGTGACGGGCGGCGGTTGGGTGGGCGACGCCCTCGAGGATCGCAGCGCCCTGATGCAGCAGCGCGACACCCACCCAAACGCCTTCGCGTTCAAGCCGCCTGCGGTCGCCGATTCGGTGCCGTCCGAGGCGCTGCCGTCCGGGGCGTTGGCCGCCATGCCAGCGATCGTAGTGACTGATCCCGATGGGCTGCCCGCCCAACCGACCGTCGCCGACGACGTGACCGCGCTGCTGACCGAAGCGAAGACGCTGGCCGCCGCAGGGCGCGCCCAGGACGCGCTGGTCGAGGTGCAGCGCGCCGTAATCCGAGCACCCAAGGCCCCCGAGGTGCTGTTTGCGTTGGGCCAGGCCCATGCCCGCTTGGGCGAGCACCGACCAGCGGCGCAGGCATACGGGCGGCTGCTCGAACAGCGCCCCAACGTCGTCGACGCAATCTACGGTCAGGCCCGCGCGCATGTGCTGCTCGGTGAGTTGGCGGCCGCGAAGCCCTTGCTGACTCGACTCCAAGCGCTGCGACCCGATGACACCCGGGTTCAGCGACTCGCCGCGCGCACGTCGGCTGGCCCAGATGCCCTCGAAGTCAGCCGACGGGCAGCGGCGAAGGGCGCGCTGTCGGCGGTGCGCGAGCATGCCGATCGTCTGGCCCAGGCCGGTCAAGTGCCCGAGGCGGCCAATTATTATGGCCAAGCAGCCGCGAAGGCGCCCAAGGACGTGCAACTCCATATCAAGTGGGGCACCGCGTTGGCGGCGGCCGGGCGGCTCGAGCAGGCGAAGACGGCGCTGACGGCGGCGGTCAAGCTCGATCCAAAGAGCATCCTGGGCTGGCAGACGCTGGCCACGGTGCAGGCCCGTCGCGGCGAAAATCGGGCGGCCGCGCGCAGCCTCGAGGCCCTGATCAAGGCCGCGCCGAGCGCCAACGCCAGCGGTCGTCTCAGGGCGCGTATCGAGCGCCTGCGAGCCCAGCCATGATGGCGCGGCTCGTCGTCATGACGCCCAACGGCCAGACCGTCGAGTTCCCGCTGCGCGCCATCAACACCATCGGTCGCCACCCCGATCAGTATGTGCAGATCCTCGACCGCGTCGTCTCCAAGGAGCACGCGCTGATCACGGGATCCGACGGCGGCTACTGGCTGCAAGACATGAGCAGCCGCAACGGCACCTACGTCAACGGCGTGCAGATCACGGGGCGCACGCCGATCACCGATGGCGACACGATCACGATGGGCAGCACCCGCATCGTCTTTGAGGATCAGCGGCGCGCGTCGGCGCCCGCCCCCGGACAGGTCACGATTCACCCCAGTGGCATGACCGAGACGGCCATTCGGTCGCTGCTGCCCGCGGTGGGCGAGGCCAAGGGCGAGTTCTTGCCTGAGGATCGCATCCACGATGAGAAGGCGCTGCGCGAAGACTACGAGAAGCTGCGCATCGCCTTCGAGCTCAACCGCGCCGTCGCCGACGCCCTCGACATCGGCGCGCTGCTCGACCGCATCCTCGACAAGGCCTTCGAGATCACCCACGCCGATCGGGGCGTCATCCTGTTGATGACCGACGACGGCCCGCAGCCGCGCGCCACCAAGAGCCGGCTCACCGACGAGTTGGCGCGCGTCGACATCTCGCAGACGATCCTCAACGAGGTCATCGAGAACCACCACGCGGTGTTGTCGAGCGACGCGACCATGGATCAGCGCTTCGAGGCCAGCCACAGCGTCATCATGCATGGCATTCGCAGCACCATCTGTGTGCCGCTGCTGTTTCGCGGTGAGCTGCTGGGCATGATCCATCTCGACTCGCGGATCGCGACCGGCGTCTTCACCGACAAAGACCTGCAGGTCCTCTCGACCTTCGCGCGTCAGGCGGCGCAGAACATCGGCGTCGCGCGGCTCGCGCGGCGGGCCGAGGCCGAGGCCGTCGCCCGCAACAACCTCTCGCGCCTGCTCTCACCCAACCTCGTCGAGGAGGTCGTCAAGGGCACCATCGCGATGGAGAAGGGCGGGGTGCTGCGCCAGGCGACGGTGCTCTTCTCGGATATTCGCGGCTTCACGGCCATGTCCGAGCGGCTCGATCCGCAGTCCATCGTCTCGATGCTCAACGAGTACTTCGAGATCATGGTCGACATCGTCTTCGAGAACGAAGGCACCCTCGACAAGTTCGTGGGTGATGAGCTGATGGCCGTCTGGGGCGCGCCGGTCGGCCAGGTCGATCACGCGGCACGGGCGGTGCGGGCCGCGCTGCAGATGACCGAGGCGCTGGTCAAGTTCAACCGCTTCCGCGTGGCCAATGGTGAACACGCCATCCATGTCGGTATCGGCATCAACTGTGGCGAGCTCATTGCCGGCTACATGGGCTCGACGCGCACCCTCTCGTATACGGTGATCGGCGACACGGTGAACACGGCGGCCCGCCTGTGCAGCCACGCGCAGGCCGGCGAGATCATGGTCACCGAGCCGATCATCGCCTCGCTCGGCGACCGGCTGCTGACCGAAGAGCGGTCCGAAGCGGTCATGAAGGGCAAGGCGCTGCCGGTGCCCGTCTATCGAGTCCTCGCGCTCTCAGACAGCTGACGTAGGCTGTCGTTCATGCGCCTGCCGGCTCTGCCGTCAGGCTGCGCCTCGATGAGCGACCCGTCTGCCACGCGCACCCCCGTCTCAACGAGCGCGACAGCACCGGTATCCCGCTGAGCCTGGCGTGTTAGTCTGCGATCCCTGACACGCAAAGTGAGGTTCGTATGCGAGGGGCGCGATGCCTGAAGTGGACAGTCTGGCTACTGGTCGGCTGGGGATGTGGTGAGACGCCGAAGGCGGAGAGCCCCGCGACCACGCCGTCGGTGGCTGCGCCGTCATCCGCCGCGCCAGCAACGGCCGCGCCCAAGCCATTGCCTGACCAGATCGTCGGTACCTGGCAGGTCGATCTCGATTACATCAAGACCGACTCCGAGATGCTCGCGTTGCCGCCCGATAAGCGGGCGAAGGCGATGGCCATGGCCCAGACGCTGCTCAAGGACCTGCGGATCGTCTTCGGGGCCGACAAGACCGTCTCGGTCGGCGCGGGTGAGCAGACGTCTAAAGGGACGTATCGCGCTTGGGCCACGGCGCCCGATACGCTCGCGATCGAGGCCAAATTGAAGACCGCGAATGGTGCCGAGGAAGACGAGGCGCTGTCGGTGAAGTTCATCGATGGGCGGGTGCTGATCACCGGCAAGGACGGCAAAGCGACGCGCTTCAAACGCGCGCCATCCGCGCCGTGAGCGCGGGGCGGTAATCAGGGCGCCGTGATCACCAGCACCCTTGCGCTGCGGCGATCCGCGCCCATGGTGGCGGCGTGCGTGCTGTCGCGTCTGCCTCGCATTTGCCTGGCACCTGCAATCTTTTTGCCTTCAGGAGAACCCATGAGTGACGACCGCGACCCGATCAAGGCTGTCTTCAATCAGCCCCGCAAGGACGATCCCAAAGCGAAGACGGCAGAGGTGGTCGATCGCATCGCGTTTGGGGGCATCAGCCCGCGGGCCTGGGAGCATCCGGCCGATCGGGCGGCGCTGACCGCGTTGCGCAAGGTGCCCGCGCTCGACACGGTCTTGCGGCGCATGTTCGGGCTGATCAACGAACGCGCCCTGCGGCTGCTGTATGTGGCCAACGCGGTGCAGGTCAGCGATGTGCAATTCACGCGCGTCAATCGTATCTACAAAGACTGCCTGCGCATCCTCGACTCCGAGACCGTCCCCGAGCTCTTCATCGCCCAGACCCCCATCGTCAACGCGGGCGCCGTCGGCATCGACAACCCCTTTATTGTGCTCAACTCGGGCACGCTCGAGCTGCTCGACGACGAAGAGCTGCGCTTTGTAATTGGGCATGAGCTGGGCCACGCGCTCTCGGGCCACGTGCTCTACAAGACCATGCTGCACGTGCTGCTGCGCATCGCGCCGATGCACATGGTGCCGCGCATGCTGCTGATGGGGCTGATCATGGCCCTGCGCGAGTGGGACCGAAAGTCGGAGTTGTCCAGCGATCGCGCCGGCTTGCTCTGCGTTCAGGATCCGATGGTCGCCTATCGAGTGCATATGAAGATGGCCGGCGGCAGCCGCACCGACGAGATGAGCGTGGCCGCTTTCATGGCCCAAGCGAAGGCCTACGAAGAGGGCGGCGACGTGCGCGATGGGGCCCTCAAGTTCCTCAACTTGCTGGGTCGCACCCACCCGTTCCCGGTGCTGCGCCTCGCCGAGCTCAAGAAGTGGGTCGACCACGGCGAGTATCGCGACGTGCTCAACGGCAAGTACCCGCAGCGCGGCGATACCGCGTCGGCGGTCGACGACGTGGCCGAGGGCGCACGCAGCTACAAGTCATCCGTCGACGACTCCGGCGATCCCTTTGTGTCAGTCGTTCGCGACTTTGGCGCCAACATCGGCGAAGAAGCCGGCGCGCTCTGGGATCAGGTCCGCTCGCTGTTCGGCCGCGGCAAGAGCGACACCGGTGGCGACGAAGGAGACGCCGGCGACGGATACGACGACGACGACGGGAGCGATCCGGAGCGCCGGATTTGATCACCGCGCTCGCACTCCTCGGCGCCCTCACGGCGCCGCCTACCGATCAGCTTGATCGCTGGATCGTCGCCGCCAAGGGCGCTGAGCGTATTCTGGTGGTGCCGCAAATTCGCAGCGTCCTGCAGCCCCTCAGCCGCCTTGTCGCGGGGTTGCCCACGACCGACGTCCTTGCCCTCGACGACCCGGGATTTGAGCTGCTCGACGCGGCCGCGCATGCCGCGAACGGCCTGAACTTGGACGGCCCGCTCTTCTATGCCGAGGTCGCACCGCATCCGGTGATCGTGGCTGCCGTTGTCGACGCGAAGGGCTATCTCGACGCGCTCGGCACCGCGCCCACACCGGCGACCGTCCTGGGACAACCGGGGTTTAAGACCACTGAAGGCCTGGCGCTCGTGCGCGACGGCCTGCTCTACATCAGCAAGTCCGAAGGCGCGATGAAGCGCTTCATCGAGGCGCCATCCATGGGGGCCGCCGGTCTGGCGGGCTGCGCCGATGGGCCGGGCGAGGCCGATCTGTTCGTGCTCTCCAAGAGCCCATTCGGGCGGGCATGCGGCACGCTGCGGGTCGAGCCTGATCGACTGCGCGTGCAGATGCGCACCCCGGTCGGATCGCACGATCCGACCACGCGCTGGTTGGCCGACGGCGATGACCGCGGCCTGTACACCCGGCTCGGCGCCAACGCGACGTCGATCATCTATGTGGGGCTGACCCGCGCCGCGCTCGGGCAGGTCTCGGGCGGCACGTTTGGCGACTTCATGCAGGCGCTGGACGGCCGAATTGCCGTCGGCATTGGCGAGAAGACATCTCAACTGACGGCAGTCCTGGGCGTCAGCGACGCTGCCCGGGCCGAGCAGGTGCTCTCGAAGCTCATCGCCGAGGCGCATGAGATGGTGCGGATCGTCAAGACGGCGCCGCGCCGCTGGCGCATCGACCAGGCGGCCCCGTTACCTGTCGGTGCCGCGCTCACCGCCAACTTGCCGACCACGGCGTGGCTGCAGCTCACCGACACCGAGATCATCCTGACGACCGACGCGCGTCGGCTCGACGACAAGGGCGACGCGTTCGGCGGTACCCGCGCCGAGATCGAGCGCACGGTGCTCTTCGGCGGCGGCGCGCCCATGGCCTTCGCGTGGCATCGGGTGGGGGGTCGACCGCATGACGGCGTCGCGTTGGCCGACGCGGTCGGTACGAGCCTGAGCTTCCTCGACATCGAGCCCGCCGAGCTGCGCGACTTCACGGCCCTTTGGGCGAAGTTCGGGGCTCGCATTGGCGATTGGGCCCTGAGCCTGCGCCGCAGCACGACGCATGTCACGGCAGCCGTCGAGGTGATCTTGCTATGAGTACACTCACCGCCAGGGCCGCACTCTTCACCACGCTGTTGGCCTTTACCGGTTGCAGCAGCTCGACGCCCGGTTCGCCCGGTTCGCCTGATTCGCCCGATTCGCCCAAGGCCGGCCGCAGAGCGGTGGTGCCGGTGTCCAAGGCGAGCGCGCCGACGGCTCCCCCGGTCGACCGATGGCTGCGCACGCCTCCCAAGGAGCCGCACCCAGTCGCGAAGGGCCTGTATCGCCGCGCGACCGCGTTGGTGCACGCGGGCAACCTGGCCGGCGCAGAGCCGCTGTTCAAAGTGATCGACCGCGAACACCCGCAGAGCCGCTTCGCGCGGCGTCTTCAGACCGAGGGGTTCCCCATCGTCGAGGCTGCCAAGATGGCGACGGTGTTGGTGATGTTCGGGGGCGCCGCGCTGCTGTTCAGCGCAGACGACGCCCGGCCCTGAGCCGGTCGAGCAGGCCGCGGCACCCCGCCTCGACCAGCTGATAGACCTCTTCAAAGCCGCGGGG
>JBNMOZ010000228.1:0-8610 GCA_051276005.1 Bradymonadia bacterium
CAGGTTGCGTTGCAAGCGCCGCTTGAAGGCGTTGCGATTACGCCCCCTGAGCCAAATTTCGCCCATGCGAAGCACGAGCGTCCGCAATTGAACGGCGATCTCAGGGGTGGCCTCGCGCGCGAACTGAGCGGCGAGGTCTGCGGCGGACTCAGGCATATGCGCGGGCGACAGCCACTGCGACTTCAGCGAAGATCGCGGCCGCGCGGTCGATCTCGTCTGCGGTGTTCTGGCGCCCGATCGTAAAGCGCAAGAACGCCCCGTCCGAGGCGGTGCGGCCCAGCGCCGACAGCACGCCGCTGAACCGTCCCTTGCCACAGGCGCTGCCCGACGAGGCACAGACGCCGCGCTCGGCGAGGGCGTTGAGCAGCGGCATGCTCGGCAGACCCGGCAGGCAGAGGTGCAGGTTGTTGCCCAACCGATCAGGGCCAAAGGGGGCGCCGTTGATCGAGGCCCGTTGCGCCACCTGGGAGAGTTGCTGCCAGAGTCGGTCGCGCAGCGCGGCGATGCGCGGCATGTCGGCGAGATGAGCGGCTGCGGCGGTGGCGAAGGCCCAGGCGAGCGGGGCAGATTGGGTGCCACCGCGCAGGCCGTGCTCTTGGCCGCCACCCTTGAGGATCGGCTCAAAGTCGTGGGCGCTCCACAACGCGCCGATGCCCTTGGGGCCGTGCAACTTATGCGCGGTCAACGCGACGTGATCAGCGCCGAGCGCGGCGACATTGATGGGCATCTTGCCCACGGCCTGCACAGCGTCGACGATGAAGCGGGCGCGGGGGGCGTGGGCTCGGATCTCGCGCGCGATCGCCTGAATCGGGTTAATCGTGCCGACCTCATTATTGGCCAACATCACGCAGACGAGGCGCACGTTGGGGGTGAGGTGCTCGCTGACGGCGTCGGCCGTGCATTGGCCGGTCGCGTCCACGGCGACTTCGCTCATCGTCCAGCCGCGATGCCGACACAACCAGCGCGCCGCCTCACGCACGCTGCCGTGCTCGACGGCCGAGATGACGATCTGGCCGGGGGTGGCGCCCGCGTTGCCCAGGATCGACATGCCCAGCGACTCGGTGCCGCCACCGGTGAAGATCAGCCGATCGGGCGTGCCGCCGATGACCGTCGCCAGTGTCGCTCGGGCGCCCTCAAGGCAGGCATTCGCAGCGCGACCAGGCGCATGCAGCGACGATGGGTTGCCAAAGACCGTGCGCTGCCGCTCCGCGAGGCCGTCAAGCACCTCGGGGGCGATCGGCGTCGTCGCGCCATTGTCGAGATAGATCGTCTGGGTGGCATCCGCTGACTTCATTGCATGACCTTATACTTCTTGGCGTTGATGCGAGCCTTGACCGCGTCGAGCTTCATCTTGGTCTTACACGGCCCGTTGTGCACGTCGGCGAGGCTGTACCTTGCGCCGTAGCGGGCCTTGATCTGCGACTTTACGCTGGCGATTCGGCCGTCAGTGGCGGGGTGCGAAGAGAGAAACTGCAGCACGCCGGCGCCGCCACTGCCGAGCAGCTTGCGGAAGAACTCCGCCAGTCCATAGGGGTTGTAGCCCGACTTGGCCGAGATTTGCAGACCAACCTCATCGGACTCGCTCTCGTCATCGCGGCTGAACTTGGTGCTCTGCAGCACGCGAAGCACGCTCTGCGCCGCCTGGCTCGAGATCGAGCCTTCGCCAAGCAGCATTTCAGCGATCGCTTGGGTGGCCATGGCCGTCTCGAGCGACTTGACGCCGTGCTTCTGAGTGACGTGCGCGAGCTCATGGCCCATGACGCCGGCGATCTCGGCGCAGCTCTGCGCCTGCAGAATCAGGCCCGTGGCGATGTATGTGTAGCCGCCGGGCGCCGCGAACGCGTTGACCAGGGTGTCGTCGGCGATGACCGCGACCTTGTAGCCGCCTATCTCGCTGGGATTTCGAAATTCAGCCGACGCTGCCTCCATCGGCTTGACGAACTCTTTGGCCCATTGCGCCAGCGGATCGCTGGGATCGACCAGGGTGTACTGCTTCTTGAGCTCTTCGTGTACGCCGCTGCCAATCTTGAGCTCCTGCTGCGGGCTGATGAGCGCACCGCAGCCGGTCGTGAGCGCGAGCAGGCCGATGAGGAGGAAAAATCGGGTCATTTCGAACTCCTGTCAAATAGCACGCCATCGGGGTATCAGGTCGGAGCGTGGCTTTCAAACGGCGCCGCTCTTGAGGGGTGGGCGCCGTGGGACGGTGAGCGCGCCCCCAGACCTTCAGCCGAGGAAACATTATGGATTATCGTGGGTTGGGACGCACTGGGACCCAGGTCTCGAGCCTGTGCCTGGGCGCGATGACTTTCGGAGAGCCCGACGAGAAGTCGTTCATGCACGGCGTGGCGGCCACCGAAGCTGCGAGCTTCGAGATGCTCGACCGCGCCCTCGACGCGGGCATCAATTTCGTCGACACGGCTGACGTCTACGGCAATGACGGGCTCAGCGAGCGGGTCATCGGCAAGTGGTTTGCGCGCACGGGGCGCCGGCGCGAGGTGGTCTTGGCCACGAAGTGCCGCTTCCGGATGTTTGCGGGCCAGAACGGCACGGGCGCGAGCCGCCGCCGGATCATGGAAGCCGTCGACGCCAGCCTGAGCCGCTTGGGCGTCGACTGTATCGACCTGTACCAAATCCACATGCAGGACGCGCGCACGCCCGAAGCCGAGGTGCTCGGCGCCCTCGAAGACCTGGTCCGCCAGGGCAAGATTCTCTACTACGGCTGCTCGAACTACGCCGCGTATCGGCTGGTGCAGAGCGATTGGATCGCCGATCGCCGCAACCTGTCGGGCTTCGCGACGCTGCAGGCCCAGTACAGCCTGGCCGAGCGCAGCCTGGAGCGTGAGCACGTCCCCTACATGAAGCAGTCGGGTATTGGTCTGCTGCCCTGGTCGCCGCTCGCGGGCGGGTTGCTCAGTGGCAAGTACCGCAAGGGCGAGGCGGCGCCGCCGGGCAGCCGAATGGAGAAGTGGACGTCGCGCCTGGAGCGCTGGGACACGCCGCGCAACTGGCGCATCGTCGACGCGCTGCGAGAGGTCGCGGCCGAGGTCGAGGCGTCGCCGGCTGTCGTCGCGCTGGCCTGGCTGCTCAAGCAGCCCACGGTGACGTCGGTGATCATCGGCGTGCGCACCCTCGCGCAGCTCGAAGACAACCTCAAAGCCGCCGAGCTGGAGCTGTCGGATGAGGCGCTGCAGACGCTGACCGACGCGAGCGCGTTCGAGGTCGGCTATCCCTACGACTTCATGCACGGCGTCGACGGGCGCTGGTGATCATCGAGACGGTCGGGACCGGCGGAGCAGTCGGGGGCGTTGGAGCCGTCGAGACCGTCGGTATATACATTCATTTTCCTTATTGTTCTCGGCGCTGTCCATACTGCGACTTCACGGTGACAGTGAAGTCCGTTGAGCATGATGTCTACTTGGCCGGCGTGCTCGCTGAGTTGCAGGCCCGCGCCCCAGACTTCGAAGGGCGCCACGTCGTCAGCATATACTTCGGCGGCGGCACCCCCGGGCTGTGGCGTCCCGACTGTATCGGCGCCGTCATCGACGCGATCGGGCGGCGCTTCTCTGTCGGGGCAGAGGCCGAGGTCACCGTGGAGTGCAACCCCGGCGAGGTCGACACGGCGCACCTGCTCGGGCTGCGGGCGTCGGGCGTCAACCGGATCAGCCTCGGGTGTCAGTCTTTCGACAACAGGTGGCTGGCCGTGCTCGGTCGCACCCATGACGCGGTCGCGAGCGCTGGCGCCATTGAAGCCGTTCAGCGCGTGGGCTTTGCCCGATTTAGCGTCGACGTCATGCACGGCATGCAGGGCCAGAGCATCGACGCGGCCTGTGCCGACGTGCAGCGCGCTGTCGATCTGGGCGCGCGGCATATCTCGACCTACCAGCTCACCATCGAGCCGCGCACTGTCTTTGGTGCCCGCGCGAACCGCGGCGAGACGCTGCTCGCCGACGAAGATGCGCTGCTCGCGATGTTCACGCGCGTTCGCGAGACGTTGCAGGCCGGTGGGGTGCCGCCATACGAGGTCAGCAGCGCAGCGGCTTTGGGCCACGAGGCCGTGCACAATCGGCTGTACTGGACCGACGCTGAGTATTTGGCGCTGGGCGTGGGCGCCCACGGATATCGGCACCTCGCGGGTGGCCGCGGGCTGCGGTGGTCCAACCCCAAGGGCATCGCGGCCTGGCATGCTGCGGCCATCGCGGGCGCGCCGCTCGACGCCGAGCATCGGGTCGTCGACGTCGATGAACGCCTTGAAGACCGAGTGATGTGCGGGCTGCGACTCGACGCGGGGACAGTCGTCGATGCCGTGATAGAAGCGCGCTTCGGGCAGGCCGCGCAGGTGCTCGCTGGCCGCGGATTGATGACGATCGGCGGCGGCCGTTGGGCCGCGACCGACCGTGGGCGGTTGATGCTCGATCGCGTGGTCCTCGAGTTGGTCTCGCTGGGTGGATGAAGTGCCGGAAGACCTTGACTTCTATGGAACTTTCGCAAGCGACCCGCGACTGCCCCCGAGCGTTGACACTCCCTGATCTCGGAGCTTATGCTGCGAGAGCATGCAGCCCCCCCGACCCAGACTTCCGATACCCGAGCTGTCCGCCCGCCAGCGCAGCGTGCTGCATGCCGTCGTGCAGCGTTTCTTGCGCACCGGGGTCGCGGTCGCGTCGCGGGCGATTTGCATGAGCCTCAAGATCAGCGCCGCGACGACGCGGGTCGAGCTTGTGCGGCTGACCGAGATGGGCCTGCTCGCTCAGCCCCATGCCTCGGCGGGCCGCAGCCCCACTGGCGCTGGCCTGCGCTTCTACGTCGAGCGCTTGATGCGTCAGCGACGCCCGTCGTGTGCTGATCGTGACGCCTTCGAAGCGGCGTTGCGTGGCCAGGGCGAATCGCGGTCTCAGTGGCGAGCGGCCACGCGCGAGCTCGCGGCCCGGTGCACGATGACCGTCTTGCTGCGTCGCCCGCCGGTCGAGCGCGCGCTCGTCGAGCGGCTCGAGATGGTCTACCTGGCCGAGCGGCGGGTTTTGGCCGTGGCCCTGCTCGAAGACGGCACCGTGCTCAACCGCATGCTCAACACCGACAGCCCGGTCACGCCCCAGCTGGTGAGCCGCGCGACAGAGCTCTTTGCGGCGCGCTTTGCGGGTGGACAACTCGAGACCATCCGGGCGCGGTTGCGCGTCGAGTTGGACGCGGCGCGCCACGAGAACCGACCCTCGACCCCGCTCTTGCGGTTGGCGGTCTCGGCGTTGCCGCCGCCGACCCCGCCCAGTGAGGCCGTCATCATCGAAGGCCGTCGGCACCTGATGACGGGCAGTGAGTTGGGCGGCGCGCTCGACACGGCCGCAGAGAAGGAGGTCTTGCTTGACCTCCTCGAGGCCTTCGGGTGCGAGGGCGGCAACGCGAGCCCCCGGGTGATCCTCGGCATCGATACGGCCTTGCCCGTGCTCCAGGGTCGCGCGCTGGTGACCGCGTCATACGGGCGACCGGGCGGCGCAACCGGCTCAGTCGCGGTCATCGGACCGCTGCTCATGCAGTACGCCAAAGTCGTGCCTTGGGTCGACTTCACGGCAGGTGCCCTCAGCCGCCTCGCGCATTCGGCCGCCTGACGGTATACACGTCTACGATTCTCATGTGATTGGTGATCGAGCATGTCCGCTGAAGAGAAAATTGAGGCCGCGGTGAGTCCCGCTGACAATGGCGGAGCCGATGCGGTTGCGCAGCAACCCGCTGACGCCGAGGCCGTCGAGGTCGAGGTTGAAGTGGTTGAAGAGCTGGACGGGGACGCAGTGTTGGCTGCCGCCCAGGCAGAGGCAGCCGACTGGAAGGCGCGCGCCTATCGCGTCACCGCCGACCTTGAGAACAGCAAGCGTCGATTCGCTCGCGAGCGCGAAGACATGCGCAAGTTTGGGGTCGAGAAGTTCCTCAAGGACATCCTGCCGGTGATCGACAACCTCGAGCGCGCCGTTCAGGCCACGACCGATCCTGATGATCCGGTCGCGACGGGCGTGAAGATGGTCCTGCGCCAGTTCACCTCCAAGGCCGAGATCTATGGCGCGCGCCCGTTTGATGCGCTCGGTAAGGACTTCGATCCGACGGTGCACGAGGCCATGTCGGCGATCGAGTCGACGCAATACGAGCCCGGCCAGGTGGCGCAGGTATTTCAGCGCGGTTGGATGCTGCATGAGCGGCTGGTCCGGCCCGCGATGGTCTTGGTCGCCAAGGCGCCCGAGCCCAAGGCCGTGCCTGAAGCTGAGCCTGTAGCTGGGCCTGCGGTCGATCCGACCGAAGCGCCGGTAACCGACGATTGAGTGCGCCTGCGTCTTCCCTTGTATGAGTTCGCCTCATCGCCTGCTGAGTGTGGAGTGATCGAATGATCATCGGCATCGACCTTGGAACCACCAACTCGTGCGTCGCCTATATCGAAAACGGCGATCCGGTGGTCATCCCGAACACCGAAGGCAGCCGGACGACGCCGTCGATGGTCGCGATCACCGAGAGCGGCGAGCGCCTCGTGGGACAGATCGCGAAGCGCCAGGCAATCACGAACCCCGAACACACGGTCTTCGCGGCCAAGCGCCTGATTGGGCGTAAGGTCGACAGCCCCGAGCTGGCCGAGCACCTCGATCGCTACCCGTTCGAGCTGGTGCAGGCCGAGAACGGCGACGCGTGGGTCCATCTGCGCGGCAAAGACTACAGCCCAGCCGAGATCTCCAGCTTCATCCTCACCAAGATGAAGGAGATCGCCGAGGACTACCTGGGCGAAGAGGTCACTGAAGCCGTGGTCACGGTGCCGGCCTACTTCAACGAAGCGCAGCGGCAAGCGACCAAGGACGCGGGGCGCATCGCGGGGCTCGAGATCAAGCGGATCATCAACGAGCCCACGGCGGCCGCTTTGGCCTACGGGTTCCAGCGGGCCGACGCGCAGCGGGTCGCGGTCTACGACCTGGGCGGTGGCACGTTCGACGTCTCGGTGCTTGAGCTGTCTGAGGGCATGTTCCAGGTGTGCTCGACCAGCGGCGACACCTATCTGGGCGGCGAGGACTTCGACTTTCGCCTGATCGAGTTCCTCCTCGAAGAGTTCGAGGGCGAGAGCGGCATCGATCTGCGCGGCGACAAGATGGCGCTCCAGCGACTCAAAGAGGCTGCTGAGAAGGCCAAGCACGAGCTCAGCTCTGCGCTCGAGACCGAGGTCAACCTGCCGTTTATCACCGCTGACGCGACGGGGCCCAAGCACCTCAACGTGCGGGTGTCGCGGTCGCGGTTTGAGCTGATGGTCGAAGACCTGATCGATCGCACCATCGAGCCGTGCCGTATGGCCCTCGAAGATGCGGGCTTGGCGGTGACCGACGTCGACGCCGTGCTGCTTGTGGGCGGAATGTCGCGCATGCCGCGTGTGCAGGAGCGGGTCGCCGAGTTCTTCGGACAGGCGCCGAGCAAGGGCCTCAACCCCGATGAGGTCGTGGCGGTCGGCGCCGCGATCCAGGGCGGCGTGCTGGGTGGCGAGGTCGAGGACGTTCTGCTGCTCGACGTGACCCCGCTCTCGGTGGGCGTTGAGACTCAGGGCGGCGTGTTTACGGCGATCATCCACAAGAACACGACGATTCCTTACAGCCGCGCGCAGATATTCAGCACCGCGGTCGACAACCAGCCCTTCGTATCCGTGCATGTGCTCCAGGGTGAGCGCGAGATGGCCAACGACAATCGCTCACTCGCGCAGTTCGACCTGCTGGGCTTGCCCCCGGCGCCGCGTGGCGTCCCACAGATCGAGGTCAACTTCGAGATCGACGCGGATGGCATGCTCGACGTGCGGGCGCGCGATCGGGGCACCGGCCGTGAGCAGCACGTGCAGGTGCGGCCGTCCAGCGGTCTGAGCGAGGTGCAGGTGCAGCGCATGATCGAGGAGGCCGATGCGCATTCGGCCGCCGACGCCGAGCGCAAGCAACTCATCGAGTATCGCAACCAGGCCGAGGGCCTGATCTACAGCACTGAGCGCTCCGTCGACGAGTATGGCGAGGTGCTCTCGCCCCTCGATATCGAAGAGATTCGCGCCGACGTCGCCACCCTCAAGGCGTCGCTGGACACTGTCGATCCCGAAGAGTTGCAGTTGGCCATCGCGAACCTTGAGCAGTCCGCCTATCGCATCGCAGACGCGATGTACAACGAGGCGAGCGCGAAAGCCGAAGACTAGGCGGACGATAAAGGCGCGGGGCGATCACGACTCCCGAGTCGAGCGATCTGCGCTGCCCCCTTGCGCTTTGGCCCGAAGGTGTAAAGACTCCGCCGCTCTCTTCTCTTCGTTCGTGCACCCCTGATGAGACAAGGCCCGCGGTGAGCTCCCAGAAGCGTGACTATTACGATGTGCTCGACGTCACTCGCGACGTCGACGCGGCGGCCTTGAAGAAGGCCTTTCGCAAGCTGGCCATCCAGTTCCACCCCGACCGCAACTCTGCGCCCGAAGCCGAAGATCAGTTCAAAGAGATCAACGAGGCCTACGCCGTGCTCTCGGACACCGAGAAGCGCGCGAGCTACGACCGCTACGGGCATGATGCGCCCGGCGGCGGCAGCCCGTTCGCGGGGCAGGGCTTCGACGCCAGCAGCATCTTCGATCAGATCTTCGGG
>JBNMOZ010000229.1:0-8591 GCA_051276005.1 Bradymonadia bacterium
ATGCGAGCAACAACCCCCCTCCTCATCGCCATCATCGCCATCGCCTGTGACGACGGCGCCAGTCCCATCGGGCCTGACGCGCAGACAGTAGACTCGGCGATCCTGGACGCGACCATCGAGTTTGACGCGAACGCAGACGCCGCCGCGCTGCCCGACGTCGGCCCGATCAATGACGACATCGCGTTTAACAGCCCTGGCCCCCTCTCAACGCCGGCGGGCGCCGGTCGGTTTCGCTTCGGCGCCGCCACGGCTGCCGCCCAGATCGAAGACGGGCTCGCCGCGAACGACTGGTACATCTGGACGCTCCCCGTCGCCGAAGGCGGGCTGGGCAACAGCGTGCCCATCGGCAAGGCCGTGCGCGGCGCCAGCCTGGCGATCCAAGACATTGGGCTGATGCAGGCGCTCGCGTTGGACGCCTATCGCTTCAGCATCGACTGGTCACGCATCGAGCCCACCCGCGGCGTCATCGACATCAATGGCCTCGATCATTACGACCGGTTCATCGACGCGCTCGTCGCCACCGACATCCGCCCGATGATCACGGTGCATCACTTCTCGAGCCCCATTTGGGTCGACGATCCGCGCCTGCCGCCCTGCCCTGAAGGAGACGATCCCACCGACGAGAACCTGTGCGGCTGGGGGCACCCGACCGGCGGGCCGCTCATCATCGAGGCCCTGGCAGAGCATGCCGCGCTGCTCGCCCGCACCTACGGCGATCGCGTCGATGATTGGTGCACGCTCAACGAGCCCATCAACTACCTGCTGGCCAGCTACGGGGTCGGCGCCTTCCCGCCCGGTCGCAGCTTCTTGCTCGGCGACTTCGACCGAATGATCGCCGCCTACCGCGACTACCTGGCGGCCCACGTGGCGATCTATCGCGCCATCAAGGCCAACGACGTCTTCGATGCGGACGGCGATGGGGTGGCGGCCGAAGTGGGGCTCACGCTGTCGGTCGTCAAATGGGAGGCCTCAGCCCAGAACCTGCCCAGCGAAGCGCCGGCCGACATCGCCGCCCGCGACGCGGTCGAATACGTCTACCACCACCTGTACGTCGAGTCGTTGCGCACCGGGACCTTCGACACCACCCTCGACGGCGTCGGCGACGAGCCGCACCCCGACTGGCAAGGCGCGCTCGACTGGCTGGGCGTGCAGTACTATTTTCGCGCTGGCGTGACCGGCAGCCCCGGCCTGATCCCTCAACTGGGCGCGACCCCGTGCTTCGGCGAGTTCGACTTTGGCGCCTGCCTGCCCGTCGAGGATCCCACCTGGTGGGTGCCCGAGATGAAGTACGAGTACTTCGCGCCGGGCATCCACGACGTGCTCGTCGAGATGGGCAGCCGCTGGCCTGACCTGCCGCTGGTGGTCACCGAGGCCGGGATCGCGGCGACAAACGGGGCCCGCCGCGCCGAGAACATCGTGCGCACGCTAGAGCAGATTCAACGCGCCCGCGATGCCGGCGTCGACGTGCGCGGCTACTACCATTGGTCGCTGATGGACAACTTCGAATGGGCCGAAGGCTACGTGCCGAAGTTCGGCCTCTTCTCCGTCGATCTTGAGACATATGAGCGCCGCGAGACCATCGGATCGCAGGTCTATGCCGACATCGTCGCCGACCGCCGCGTGACCCGAGAGCACCGCGCCGAATATGGCGGCGAGGGCCCGATGAGCCCGGCGGTCGAGGTCGAAGAGTAGGCGCCCAGCCAGTCGGCCGGGGCAGCGGCGGGTCAGATCTCGATCAGCAAGCCGTCATCGGCGACCACCGCATCCAGGGCGCCGATGCACGCCTTCGCCGCGATGCGAGACGCCGCGCCCAAGTGCGACAGATACAGGGCGCGCGCCTTGAACTCAGGCCGGTGCTGCCGAATCTCCGCCACGCTCAAGTGCGCCCAGTAGCCGGGCTCGACGTTGCTGCACTCGCAGACGAACACGTCGGCGCCCTCGGTCAGCGCGGCCAACGACGGCTGCCACCCGGTGTCACCACTGAACACCAGCACCTTGCCGTTGGCCAAGGTCGCGCGAAAGGACGCCGCGACGGCCAGGGTGTCGTGCTTCGCGCGGATTGTCTCGATGGTGTGCCCACCGATCTCGACCTGCCCGGGCACGGGCCACTCGATGTACTCGATGAGATACTGGGTGAGGTTGGCGAGCACCGACGGGTATGCCGTGCGGATCAGCGCCTCGACGCGGGCCTTCATGCCCGGGGGCCCCGCGATGATCAGCGGTCGCGTGCGTCGGGCCTGAAACCAAAGCTCGATGATGAGCAGCGGCAGGCCACCGATATGATCGCCATGCAGGTGGGTCAGCCACACCGCATCGATGGTGTTGGCGTTGAGCCCCAGTCGCTTGATTTGCAGCAGCGCCGTCGGCCCGAAGTCGACCATGATGGCGCCCTGATCGAGCCCCGATTCGGGCTCGATCCAATAGCAGCTGTTGGCACGGCCGGCGCCGTTGAAAGCGTCGCCGGTACCCACGAAGATCATGCGCGTCATGCAGCATGATTACCGGGACAAGCGGCCGGCGTCCACCGGTTTGGGTGCATTGTCGCCCGTCCCCCGGCGTCGAGGTTTGCGAGCCTCGACGCGGACGCGTAGAGTCGCGCGCATGCTACAGCTTCGCCTGATCTGGCTTCTGTCGGGTGCCCTGATGTTCGGCTGCGGTGCGCCGCCGGTGCCGCCGCCTTCAACTCCGCCGCCACCGAGCGCCGCTGACGGCAACATGCGCCTCGATCGCAGCGTCATTCCGACGGCCTACGCCTTGGATCTGACCGTCGACCCAGCCGCCGCGTCGCTGGCAGGTGCGGCCGAGATCCGCATCACCCTGGCCGAGCCCCGCCAGTCGATCGTCCTACACGCCGCCGGATTGACCCTCGAGGCGCCCGTCGTGCGCAGCGCCGGCACCCTCCAGACCGGCCGGGTCATCGCTGGCAAAAATGGTGCCGTCACGCTCGCGTTTGATGCTCCCGTTCGCGCCGGCACCGCGACGCTGCAGCTCAAATGGACCGCGACGATCGGCGATGCGCCTACGGGCCTGTATCGCGTGAAGGTGGGGGCAGACTGGTACGCCCTGACGCAGCTCGCGCCCACCCAGGCCCGCACGGTCTTTCCCTGCTTTGATGAGCCCGCGTTCAAGACGGCGTTTCGCGTGGTCCTGCGGGTCCCCGAGGCGCAGCTCGGCGTGAGCAATGGGCCCGAGAGCGGGCGCGCCGAAGAGGATGGGCGCACGCGCTACTCGTTCGCCGAGACGCAGCCGCTGCCCACGTCGCGCATGGCCTTCGCCGTTGGGCCCTTCGACGTCGCCGCGGCGCCGCCCGACGCGCTGGACGCCACGCTGCCTTTGCGGGTGATAGCGACGCGCGGCAAGGGGGTGCTCGCCGGCTATGCCCTCTCGCAGGCTCCGCTGATTTACGCCGCATTGCGGCGATTCTACGGCCGCGCGCAAGGCGCCCAGAAGATCGACCTGCTCGCGATCCCCGGCGCCGCTGGGCTCGCCTCGGGCGCCGGACTGGTCGGCATCCGCGAGGCCCTGTTGCTGGTCGATCGCAAGGCCCCGCCGCGTCGTCGCCTGTGGGCGCAGACGGCCATCGCCCATCAACTTGCACAGCTCTGGATGGGGGCGCTGGTCACCCTCGCTTGGTGGGACGATCTCTGGCTCGAAGAGGCGTTCGCGACCTGGCTGGCGGCCCGCGTCGTGGCCGAGATCGAGCCCGGCCTCGAGGCCGATCTTGAGGAGGTCGCGAAGACCCAGTGGATCATGACGGTCGACGCCAGCCAGCAGGCGCGCGCGATTCGGCGCCCGATCCGCGACGGCAGCGAGATCGGCGCCGCCTACGACGGCATGGCGTTCAGCAAAGGCGCAGCGCTCCTGCGCATGACCGAAGCGTGGCTCGGCGCAGACGACTTCAGCGCGGGCGTTCGGGCGTTCCTCAACGCCCGCGCGAGCGGCACGGCGACCGCGTCAGACCTGTTTGACGCGCTGTCGACAGCGTCCAAGAAGCCCGTCGACACGATGCTCGCGGGCTTCCTTGACGCGCCGGGTGTGCCCCGAGTCTCGGCCCGCATCGACTGCGCCAAGGCCGCCATCCACCTGAGCCAGGGCCCGGCGGCGTCGACGACGCCCTGGTCGGTCCCCGTCTGCCTGCGGCTGGGGTTCGAGGCGCGCGATGAGGTGCGCTGCTTGCTGCTCGACGCCCCCTCCAAGACCTACCCGCTCGGCGCTGATGCCTGCCCCACCTGGTGGCACCCCAACGCCGACCAGCGCGGCTATTACACTTGGCGAATGCTCGACCAAGCGCCGCCAGCCGCCATCGCCCCCGTCGACCTCGCGGCCTTCCATGTCGCCCACGGCGCGCGTCTCAGCGTGGCCGAGCGCGCCGCGCTGCCCGGCATACTCTGGAGCCTGCTCGACACCAACGCCATGTCCGTCGCGCCGTTCGCCGAGGTGCACGGCATGCTGGTGCGCGATCCACACCGCGTGGTCGTGCAGGGCGCGCTGGCCGGCCTCGCGCGTCTCGACGCCGTCGCGGTTGACGCGAAGAGCCGACCCAAGTGGTCCGCTTTGATGCGGTCGGTCCTCAAGCCGCATTTCGATCGTTTGGGCACGATCGCTCGCTCCGACGACACGCCCGCCAATGCGCGACTTCGACGAACAATCCTCAATGCGCTCGTGCACTTGGGCGACGACCCGAGCCTGAAGGCGCAGGCAAAAGAGATCACGCGGCGGTTCCTCGGCGACGCCCGGTCCGTGCCCCGCGCGCAGATGACGCAGGCGCTCCCCGTCGCCGCATCTGCCGGCGACGCCGCGCTTTGGACCGCCTTGAAGGGCGCCTTCGATCGCGCTGATGATCCGGCGACCCGCGCGGCGATCGTTCAGGCGCTCGCGTCGTTCGATGATCCCGCGTTGTACACCCAGACCCTCAACCTGTTGCTCGACGGCACGCTGGCCGCGCAGGACTTCCGCCCGGTGCTGCGCGGCGCCAATCGCGCCACCCGCGCGGCCGCCTGGCGCTGGGTGACGACCCGGTACGACGCGCTCATCGAGCGCATTGGTCCGGCGCTGGCGCCCCGCCTGCCGTTCGTCGCGGCGGGCATGTGCACCGCAGACGAGCGCAAGGCGGTCGCGGCCTTCTTCGCCGACCCGGCCCACGCGCCGCAGTCCACGGCCCACAACCTCGCGCTGGTGCTCGCCGGCATTGACGACTGCATCCGTCTGCGAGGCGCCCTGCGCGCCCCCCTCGCTGACTGGCTCAACCGACCCGCGCCATGACGCCCGCACCGCGCCCGACACAGCAGGCCGTCACGCCCTTGGCTCGACCGCGCTGCGCATCTACGCCGATGGGTCTTTGGCCGCGCGCCGGTGACAGCCAGGTCGCCGCACAGCTGCGATCCTGGCGTGTCGAAGCGATGCTTAACGCGCCTACATGGCATTCCCGGCGCGGTCGATCGTATGCTCACAGCGATCGACGCGAACATTCGGCTGGCGACGCACGCATCATCATCGCTGCGGGCGAGGCCCGCGCGCCGCGGTACAGGCTCCAGATGAACCCGGTCAGATGTTACGTGAAACATTTTGCACTGGCTCAGCGGCGCTCCGATCACAACCATTCGATGAATGTGGCGGCTCCATCGGACGCTGCTACATCTTTATTGAGGAGCAGCGCATGAGTATGGCCACCCCAGCCCGCCAATGGGTCAATCGAGCACGTTCGAGCACGCACGCGATGCTCGCCCTTCTGCTCTGCACGGGCGCGGTCACGCTGAGCGGCTGCGATGGCGAAGATGGTCCCCGTCTGGCGCAGACGCCGACCGTCAACTTGAGCCCGGGTGAGTTCCTGTATTCGCGCCTGGCAGTGGGCGCCCGCGCCGAGCGCGAAGTGACCGTCAGCAATGTTGGCCAGGGCGACCTGCTCGTCGCCAACGTCCGGGGCGAGTTCGACGCGCCTTTGGACTATTCGCTCTATTACTACGTGCGAGCGCTCGACCAGATCGACGGTGAGAACCAGCAGGCGGTCGCCATCCAGGGCGGCCAAGTGGTGATCAACCGCAACATCACCGTGCCGCCGCAGCACGCGTTGGTGTGGGTGCTTGAGTACTTGCCCAGCAACGATGATGGCGCCAGCGGCTCGGTGCGCTTCGACACGAACGACGCCGAGAAAGCCACCGTCATCCTGCCCGTGCGCGGCGACGACGGCGGCGCCGAGATCAACGTCTCGCCGGCCACCATCGACTTCGGCCGCGTCGGCGCCGGCGACGTGCAGATGCGCACCGTCACCGTCACCAACATTGGCAGCGCCCCCCTCGACGTCGAAGACATCAACGTCAACGGCTCCGAAGACTTCACCGTGCTCATCGGCGACATCGATCCCGAGCAGGACGGCGCGCCCGCGGATCCTGACGGCGACGGCACCCCCGGCCTCGAGTCGGGCATGAGCTTCGAGTTGACCGTCGTCTACGCCCCCGAGGTCGACGGCCCTGACTCGGGCGAGATCACGATTCGCTCGACCGACTCCAACCGCCCCGAGGTCCGCGTCACGCTGACCGCCAACGGCGCCAGCCCGTGCATTCGGGTCAACCCCGAGACGCTCGAGTTCGCCGCGGCTCTGCAGGGCCGCACCACGAATCGTCCCGTGCGCGTCGAGAGCTGTGGCGGCCAGGCGCTTGAGATCACCGACGCCTACCTGGCCGATGACTCCTCGCCCGTCTACATCATCGCCGACGGCAGCGTTGAGCTGCCTGTCAACCTCCCCGCGCTGGAGCAAGACCAAGAGGCGCCCTCCCAGAACATCGTCATCGGGTTCACGCCCGACGACACCGCGGCATACGGCGCCACCCTCATCATCGAGAGCAACGATCCGCTCCGGCCGATGATCGAGGTGCCCATCACCGGTCGCGGCACGCTCAACGACTGCCCGGTCGCTGTGGTCAGCGAAGACACCTTCAACGTGCTGCCCCTCGACATCGTCGAGCTTGATGCCAGCGCGTCGACTGACGCTGACGGCCCCGGCGGCGCGCCCGTGCGCTACGTCTGGACCGTGACCCAGCAGCCCGCCGGCTCCACGGTCACCCCCGTCGAGCGGTTCCAGGATCCGCGCCGTCCGCTCGACACCGGCATCGCCGACGACCCGACCACGCCCCGCGCGTTGTTCTTCGTCGACCTGGCCGGTGACTACACCATCGAGCTGACCGTCGCCGACAACCTCGACCTCGTCGCCCCGAGCGACTCTTGCCCGCAGCCGGCCGCCGTGGTCCATATCGAAGCGCTCCCCGACCAGGACATTCACGTCCAGATGGTCTGGAACACGCCGGGCGACGCGGATCAGACCGACAGCGATGGCTCCGACGTCGACCTGCACCTGCGCCACCCGAATGGTCGCAACTGGGCCCAGGCGCCCTTGGATTGCTACTACGCCAACGCCGCGCCCGACTGGGGCCCCGCGGGCCCCCCCGGCAACCCGTCGCTCGACATCGATGACGTCAACGGCGCCGGTCCTGAGAACATCAACCTTGATGAGCCCGAGGACACCGACGCGCTGGGCGGGCAGTACCGCATCGGCATCGACTACTACCGCGCCGACAACTTCGCGACCGGCCGCAGCTGGGGCCCCAGCGAGGTCACCGTGCGCATCTACTTGGGCGGCGTTCAGGCCGGCGAGTGGGTCCGCGTGATGCAGGGCACTCACCACTTCTGGACGGTCGGCAGCATCATCTGGACGGCCGCCGATCGGCGCGTCCAAGAGATCAACCGCTACTACCAGCAGGTGCCCTGACCGCGGTCTCGACTTCGACCCCCTCAAGAACGGGCAGGCCCAATGCACTTCGCCTCTGTGCCAGTCCGTCAGCTGCTCCTCAGCTTCGCGCTCCTCGCCCCCACCGCCTGCGTTTCGGACAACCCCAACTCCGCGTCAGGCGAAGACGCGGGGGTGGGCGACATGCGGGCGCCCGACATGGCGAGCGACGCCGATCCGCCCGCGTGTGACCCCCAAATTGAAGTGGACCGTGAGCGGATCGATTTTGCGCCCACCCAGGCGTTCGAGACCCGCAGCGAGCGCATCCGCGTGACCAACACTGCTGCCTGCCCAGTGCAGATTTTAGAGATCGGCCTCAATGGTGCTCGGGCCTTCGCGGTGCACGTCAACGACGTCGACATCGCCCGCGACACCGCCCCGCTCGACGATCCCGACGCCGACGGCGCCGCAGGCCTCTCTCGCGGGGCCAGCTTTGAGGTCGAGGTGCTCTTCACCCCGTCCGATGACGCCCCCAAGGCGGGCGAACTCGGCATCCAAATCGCCAACGGTGCCCTGCTGATCCCGCTGACCGGCAACCAGGCGGGCCCCTGTTTTACTGTCGATCCGCCGGTGCTCGAGTTCACCTCGGGCCTCAATGAGAGCCAGACGGCCGAGATATCGATCACCAGCTGCGGCTTACAGCCGATTACGATTCAAAGCGCGGTCTTCGCCGAGGACGGTGATGGCGCGTTCACGCTGGTCGCCGAGCGGTCCGCCGCTCTGCCCTTCGAGCTCGCCCCGGCCGGCAGCCCAGGCGGCACGACGCTGGGGCTGACGGTGCGCTTTGCGCCCAGCCAGCCTGGGGCCGTCA
>JBNMOZ010000230.1:0-8551 GCA_051276005.1 Bradymonadia bacterium
TTGGAGACCTGGCCGTTGGAGACCTCGAGCAGCTCGACGTCGCCCGCATGCACGAGCTCGACGCCGGCATCGGTCTGCAATCGCAGCGCGCCATCGGGGGCGAGGCCGGCGAACGTGCCCACAACCGGCCCGCGTCGCATGGGCGTCCCAAAGGGCGACGCGTAGTCCATCCAGTCGCGGATCACGCGGCGGCGACCGGACACCGAGGCGAGCGCCGGCAGCGCCCGACCGAGGCGATGCACCACCCCGCAGGCCAGCTGAGCGCGCTCAGGCGGCGACGCGATCAGCGTGTCCATCGCGACACCGGGCACATCGGCGGGCCATCCATTCGGGGGCGTCACCAGGTTCAAGCCGATGCCGACGACCGCGGCCCAGCCGGTCGGCTCGGTGCGCGCTTCGCACAGGATCCCGGCGAGCTTGCGACCGTCGACCAGCAGATCGTTGGGCCACTTGAGCGTCGCGGTCACGCCCAGGCTCTCGCAGTACTCCGCGAGCACCACCGCGGCCATCAACGGCAGCAAGCCGCCATGCGAGAGAGAGAAGTCGGGTCGCGCGATCCACGACATACACAGCGACGTGTCGGAGAACCAGGTGCGCCCCTGCCGCCCGCGTCCCGCGGTCTGTTCCACGGCGCAGATCGCACGGATGCTCGGCTGATCGAGCCGCTTGAGGGCTTCGATGTTGGTGCTCGCGCAGCGATCCAGCCACAGCACGCCATCGGCCGTCACTGTCGGGGGCGTCACCATGGCTGCACGCGCACGTTCGCGATATCGGCCTCTTCGGTGGCCAGCATGAGCAGCCGATCAAAGCCCAGCGCGATGCCGACGGTGGGCCGCATGGCGCTCAGAGCGGTCAGCAAATCCTCATCGAGCGGCAGCACCGGTCGGCCATGCGCTCTGCGCCAGGCGCGGTCGGCTTCGAAGCGGGCGCGCTGCTCGTCGGCGTCGGTCAACTCGTCGAAGGCGTTGGCCAGCTCGAGGCCGCCGGCATAGAGCTCGAAGCGGCGCGCGACCGTGGGATCATCCGGGTCGATCCGCGCCAGCGCAGCTTGAGACGCCGGATAGCTGTGCACGGCCGTCAACCCGTCGCGCCCCAGCTTGGGCTCGACGACGTTGAGGAAGATCTGAAAGAACACGTCATCCCAATCACTGCTCTGGGTGGGGACAGCGATGCCGTGCATGCGGCCGGCGTTGCGCAGGCTCGACGCGGTCTGGTGCGCCCAGGGGTCGAGCTTGGCGTGGCGCAGGAAGGCGTCACGCATCGACAAGATCTCAAGATCAGACAGGTCGATCTGGCGCCCGTTGGGCCCGCGGACCACCGTGTCGCCGCGCACCGCCAGGGTGACCGCCGCGACCAGATCGGCGGCCTGCACCATCAGGCCGTCCAGATCGAGGTGGGTGGTGTACCACTCGATCATCGTGAACTCGGGCTGGTGGGTGCGCGAGAGCGGCTCGTCGCGAAAGCATGATCCCAGGCAGTAGATGCGGTCGAGGCCCGCGCCCAGAGCCTTCTTCAACGCGTACTCGGGGCTGGTGTGTAGATAGCGAGTGCCCGCGACGCCGGTGATCTTGAAGGGGTCGAGGTGCGCTTCGAGGCCCGGCGACGCGACCGCCAGCGGCGCGTCGATCTCGAGGAACTCGCGCTCGTCAAAGAACGCCCGCACGGCGCGCAAGGCGGTGGCGCGGCGGATGAGCCCGGAGGCACGGTTGCTATGGGCGCTTACAGACAATACGGCGCAAAGCTCGCACCGAGCCCTTGGCGGAGTCAATCGTGGCAAGACCATTGGCCGATGGGGCGTCGGGACGTACCATGGCAAATCAACGTGGGAGCCGCGAAACGTGAATCGACGCGATATCTTGAAGGCTGGCGCCTCGGCCGCCGCGCTCCTTGTTCTGCCCCGCCGGGCGCCCGCTGTCATCGCCGCCGATCGTCCCCGCGCGCAGTGGGGGGTGGCGTCGGGCGACGTGACCGACGCTGGCGCGGCCATCTGGAGCCGCACCGATCGCCCCTCGAAGATGAACGTGGAGTGGTCGCTCGACCCCACGTTCAAGTCGCGGGTCCGCCCTGCCGGCTTCGCCCACGCGCTGCCCGAGACCGACTTTTGCGCGCAGCACCGCCTCACCGGCTTGCCGGCGGGTCGCGAGGTGTTCTACCGCACCACCTTCGAGAACCTGATCACCCGGGCCCGCTCGCAGCCGCAGATCGGCTCGCTGCGCACCCCGTCGCGGTCCCCCGATAAGGCGGTGCGTTTCGCGTGGTCGGGCGACGTCGGCGGCCAGGGCTACGGCATCAACCCCAAGATCGGCGGCATGAAGATCTTCGAGGCGATGCGCGCCAAGAAGCCCGACTTCTTCTGCCATTGCGGCGACATGATCTACGCCGACTCGGTCTTTCGGGCGACCAAGGGCGCGCAGGGCAAGCGCTGGCACAACCTGATGACGCCAGCGAAGGCGAAGGTGGCCGAAGAGCAGCACGAGTTCTGGGGCAACTTTCGCTACAACCTGCTCGACGAGAACGTGCGGCGCTTCAACGCCGATGTGCCGCTGGTGGTGCAGTGGGACGATCACGAGACGAAGAACAACTGGTGGCCGGGGCGGGTGCTCAACGAGGACACGCGCTACACGGTCAAGAGCTGTGATTTGCTCGCGGCGCGCGGCAAGAAGGCGTTCTTCGACTACAACCCGATCGCGGTGTCCGAAGGGCATCAGGGCCGCATCTATCGCAAGATCTCATACGGCCCGCTGCTCGACGTGTTCGTGCTCGACGCGCGCAGCTTTCGGGCGCCCAACAACAAGAATCAGCAGACGCGCCTGGGGCCTGAGACGGCGTTCTTTGGCGGGCAGCAGCTCAAGTGGTTGGCCCAGGGCCTATCGCGCAGCCAGGCCACCTGGAAGGTGGTGCTCTGCGATCAGCCGATCAGCCTGCTGATCGCCAGCGGTCGCTACACCTTTGAGGGCATCGCAAACGGCAGCGGCGCGCCCAAGGGACGCGAGCTCGAGGTCGCCTGGTTGCTCAAGTCGATGAAGAGGAGAGACGTCAGAAATGTCGTGTGGTTGACGGCCGACGTGCACTACGCCGCGGCGCATCACTACCACCCTGACCGGGCCAAGCAGTTCAAAGACTTCGACCCGTTCTGGGAGTTCGTGACCGGGCCGCTCAACGCGGCCACCTTCGGGCCCAACCGGCTCGACCGCACGTTCGGTCCCAAGGTCGACTGGCACAGCATCCCCGATGGCATGCCGTTTGGGGCCTCGCCGCTGCGCGGGTTGCAGTTCTTTGGGATGGTCAACATCGATCCGCGCAGCCAGCGATTCACCGTGACTCAGCACGGCATCGACGGGCGCGAGCTCTACCAGAAGACGATCGATCCCCGTGGCTGAGCGCTGACTTCGCCGCAATCTGCGGCTCGGTCGGTCGGTCAATCCTTCTCGACGACCACCACCAGGAAGCCACCGAACTGCGCGGTCAGCGGCGCGTCGCGGGCGGCCCGCTCGGCCCAGCGGAAGGCCGAGCGCAGCCCGGGCACGGTGTGCACCTGGGCGAACGGCGTGAAGACGCGCACGCCGCGCTGCTCCACCACCGACAGCTCACCGGGCAGGTAGCTGCGCACGTCATCGATGCTGTCGTAGCGCGTGTACACCTGGGTGTCGTCGGTGCTCTCGCTGATCGCGTGCGGGCGCTTGAGCCGCTTGATCAGGTAGCGCAACGATCGGGTGTTGTAGAACTCCAGGGCCGCCTTGCCGCCGGGCCGCAGCACCCGCCCCACCTCAGACATGGCCGTGCGGATGTCTTCGACATGGGCCAGCACCTTGAACGAGTAGACGAAGTCGAAGCTCTCGTCGCGAAAGGGCAGGGCGGTTGCGCTGCCTTCGAGCACGTCGAGGCCACGCTCATGCGCCTTGGCGAGCATGCCGCGGCTGATGTCGATGCCCACGGCGCGGTTGGCGACAGGCGCGATATCTTTGAGGATCATGCCGGTGCCGCAGCCGACCTCGAGCACGTCTTTGCCGTGAGACAAGGGCCGCGCGATGCCGATCTGCAGGTCGTCGAGCACCGCGTGGTAGCCATGATGGCGCTCGCGCTCGTACCAGTCGGCGAAGTCGTCGTAGTAGTCACGATTTTCTTTCATGCTCGCGGTTCTACGGGGCGACAGCCCCCATAATCAAGCGAGAACTCATCCAAGGCGGACACCTTTGACGTGTCGGGCACGTAGACGTAGGCTCCCAGCCCTCTGTCGCTCCTGCGAATGCGGCTTCTTCGAAAGGCGGCCATGAAGACCTGCCCCATCTGCGGCCATGAAGGTGAAACGGACGCCTGCCCGAAAGACGGGGCGCGTCTGTTGACCGCAGAAGAACTGCACGCGGCGAACGCCACGCACGTCGGCGAGCCGCTGATGGCGATCGACGAGAACGCGACGCGCGCTCAGGCCGTACCCGCCGCTCTGCGACCGCCCCTGCCGGTGCCGGTGCCCGTGCCTGTGCCGGTGCCCGCTGACAACGCGACCCGTGCACAAGCAGTCCCGGCTGCGTTGCGCTCGCCGCCGCCGCCGCCGCCGCCCGGTCACGCTGCAAGCAGGCCCGATCCGTCTCGGCCCGTGCCCATGAGCCCTGCCCTGACCGCCGAGGCCAATCCCAGCGGGGCGCAGCCGGTGAAGGTGGCCAGCAAGGGCGTCGTCTCGACTCAGGCCCAGAGCGTCGTCTCGACTCAGGCCCAGAGCGCCATCTCGACTCAGGCCCAGGGCGCCGCTCAGGCTCCGGGTCGCCGGCATCCCACCGCGGCCCAGCAGGCCATCAGCCACGAGAAGATGCGCGGCAAGGACTACGGCAAGTGGGCCGAGCCGAAGGCCCGAAAGAAGAAGAAAGACCCGATGATCGGGCGGACCATCGCGGGTCGCTACGAGGTCGTCGGTCTGCTGGGCAAGGGCGGCATGGGCGCGGTCTACAAGGCCCACCAGCCCGCCGTTCAGCGCATGATCGCGCTGAAGGTGTTGCTGCAGGAGTTCGCCGAAAACGAGACCGTCATTCGCCGGTTTCACCAAGAGGCGCTCGCCGCGAGCCGGCTTGAGCACCCCAACACCATCCGCGTCTATGACTTCGGCCAGACCGAAGACGGCATCCTGTTCATCGCGATGGAGTACCTGCGCGGCCAGAGCCTCGCCCAAGCGCAGGCGCGCGGGCCCGTCATGTCGTCCAAGCGGGTCATCTACATCATGCGCCAAGTGTGCAAGTCGCTCGCAGAGGCCCACAAAGCCGGGATCATCCATCGCGATCTCAAGCCCGACAACATCTTCCTGGTCGACATTGAAGGCGAGCGCGACTTCGCCAAGGTCCTCGACTTCGGTGTGGCCAAGCTCAAGGAGTTCGAGGGCAACGAGGGCACGCTGACCCAGGCCGGCATGATCTTCGGTACGCCGAAGTATATGTCGCCCGAGCAGGCCCGATCGGGCGATCTCGACGCGCGCTCGGATGTCTACGCGCTGGGGGTGATGCTCTACGAGATGATCACCGGGCGCGCGCCCTTCGTGGGCGAGAACCCGCTGAGCATCCTGATCGCGCACGTCAACGAGGCGCCCCCGGCGTTCTTAGACGTCAACCCGAACGTCGACGTGCCGCCCGCGTTCGAAGCGGTGGTCTTCAAGGCGTTGGCGAAGAACCGCGATCAGCGCCACGCCAACGTCGAAGAGCTGCTGGGCGAGCTTGATGCCGTCGACAAGCTGCTCGACGGCGCCTCATACGAGAGCGTCGCAGCCGCGCTGCCGGGGTTCTTGCCGGGCGCCCATGGCAACCCGTCGATGGTCGGCCCGGCGATCCTCCCCCAGGGCAGCGACGAGACCCAGGGCGGCGTCGGTCAGCACAGCGGCGACACCGTGCGCCTGGACGGCGAAGGCAACCCGCTGGCGGTGGCGTTCGGCGCGGCGCCGTTCGTGCTCGATGCGCCCGATGAGCGTGAGCGGAGCAAGGGTGCGCTCTGGACGTCGCTGTTTGCGCTGCCCATCCTGGGGGTGGGCATCTGGTTCTTCACCCAGAACGCCACGCAGTCGGCGAGCGATGCGGGGGCCGTGGCGTCGAACATCGCGTCGGCGACCCCAGTCGCGCTGCCGAGCGACACGGCGCCGGGCACGCAGCCGGCCGCGGTCACCAGCGAGGCCAGCGCGTCGGCGCCCCCCAGCGACGCGGTGGCGTCGGCGCCCAGCGCGGCCAACGCGGTGACCTTCAAGATCATCACGCGGCCCAAGAACGTGCAGATCAAGGATCTGGAGACCAACAAGGTGGTGGGCACGACGCCCGCGCTGGTCGACGTCTCGCGCAAGAGCACCTTCATCCTGACGAAGACGAACTACTACGCGATGCGGATCGAGCTCGACCCCGGCAAGAAGCTGTCCGATAAGCCGTTCCGGCTCAAGCCCAAGCCGGTGTCCGAGCCTTTGAAGCCAGTGGCGCCCGTGACGCGCGCAGTGGTCGTGCGCAAGACGCCCCCGCCCCCGGTGCGCGTCAAAGTGGCCGCGCCCAAGACGGCGGCAGACGACATCGACCTGCAGTAGTGTGTTGAGCATCCGGTCGATGAGCGGGTGCGGCCCGGCGACGACTGATGCGCCCTAGACCGCGACGTCGACGGGGCGCGGGGCCAGCAAGTCGACGAGCACCTGTGGGGTCATTTCGAGCAGAAATCCGCGCTTGCCGCCGTTGATGATGATGCGATCCAGCGCCAAAATTGAAGCCTCCACATACACCGGCATCGCGCGCCGCACGCCAAACGGCGACGTGCCGCCAACCTGATAGCCCGAGTGGCGCTGGGCGAGCGCGGGATCGCAGGGGCGCGTCGTCTTGCGCCCCAGCGCGCGCGCCAGCCCCTTTGCCGAGACCGACCGATCGCCGTGCATGAGGATGATGAGGGGATCGCCCGCCTCGTCCTCGAAGATGAGGGTCTTGATGACGCGATGCTCGTCAATCGCGAGCGTCGCGGCGGTGTGATGCGTCCCGCCATGCGGCACATACTCGATCAGACGCGTCGCATACTGGGCCTTCGCGGCGCGCAGCGCTCGGATGGCCGCGGTGACCGGATCGCGACTCTTCTTGCCCATCAACCCTGCCTCTCAAGCGCACTGAGCGCGCGCTCATTCGGCGCTCATCGCGCTAGATTCTCGAGGGTCTTGATCGTCAGCGCCGGGCAGTATTCGCCCGCGGGCGTCGCAGTCCAGACCGCCCCGGACCGCTCTCGGGTCTCGCGATCGGTGAAGCGATACTGCATGCGCCGCGCGCGAATCGCGCGGGGCGGTGCTTTGGCGAAGGGGTCGTGGGCCAGCAGATCGAGCACGGCCGGCGAGCCCCGCAGCAGCGCCTTGACGAAGCCAGGGTACCACCCGCGGACACAGCGCGGGCGCAGCGCAGCGAACCACATTTGCCAGTCGAGTCGGGGCATGTGCAGGCCCGCGTACCGGGCCACTGCGTCTAAAGCCTCGGGCTTGTATTCGAAGCGATAGGGCGTCCAGCCCGTGCGGCCATCGGCGCTGCCTTCGACAATGATCTCGACCCTTTGCCGGGTCATCGTCGCAAACAGCCCGTAGCCATTCGCGCTCGCGAAGGGCCCGGTGTAGTCCAGCATCGCGCCGCGTAATCGGCGGGCGCCATCAATGAAATCCTGCCCCAGAGAGGCCGCCTCGATGTCGACCGCGCGCGCCGCCTCTCGCTGCGCTGACCGCCCCACCAGCCCCGTCACCTGCACCGCGTTGACCGGCAGCAACACCGCCGCGAAGGCGAGCGCGAGGGCCGCTGTGCGGGGGTCGGCGATGACCGAGATGCGCGGGGGTTTGAGCATGGGCATGCGGCGCAGGGCGCGATCGTCGAGCAGGCTGAAGCACAGCGCGACGGTGAGCAGCTGGAAGAAGCCGTAGCTGCCCGTCAGCGAGATTGCGCCCATCAAACCCACGATCAGCACGAACGCCAGGGTGCGATCGGCGCGCTCGACAACGAAACGACCCGGCCAGATGCGCGCCAGCACCCGCTGATCCAGCACCGCGAGCAGCCCGAGCAGCCCGAGCACCGACCAGCCGGTCAACGATCCACCGGCCAGCAGGATGCCTGCCCAGGCGACGAGCCCAGCGAAGGCCAGCAGCCGCCAGCGGCGGACGTCGAAGACGATGAGCAGGGGCGCGCCCAGCTCGACGATGAAGGTCAGCACCACCGAGAGCGGGTGGGTCCAATGCGCGGCGTGGGCATGCCAGGCGAGGGCGTGCGGCAGCGGCTGCGTCCAAAAGTGGTAGCCCATCGCGCTCAAATCGCGCCACGTCGGATCGCCGCTGGTCAGCTTCACCACGCCCGATGAGAAGATGACCTTGAACACCAGCAAGCGCACCAGCCAGATGGCCAGCGCGCTGGGTTGGGATTCGGTGGCCAGCCGCGGTCGAAACCCAGTGGGCGCATAGGGGATCATCACCAGCAGCGCTTCGATGAGCAGGATGTCCCACTGGTAGCCCAAGAACGGCCCGCTCACGTGGAACAGGCTCAGATAGGCCAGCCAGCCCACAAAGAGGGCGAGGCGCGGTGCGATGTTG
>JBNMOZ010000231.1:0-8542 GCA_051276005.1 Bradymonadia bacterium
GCCTTGGCGTCGATGGTCGCGGTGCGATCCACGCCGCCAAGTCGAACAGTGATCGTGTGAGTGCCCGGCGGCACGCGCATGCGCGCCACCGAGATGCGGGCTGGCAAAGTGACCCATGCCCGCGTGTCGGGGGTGTCCGCTGCAACCATCGCGCCTTGCACGACCAAGCCCGCGAGCATCGCCAGCGCGCCGCCCTTGCTGTTGCTGCGCGCAGCCCCCTCGGTGATCGCCCCTGCCGCTGCACGCGCAATCACGCGGGTCAGCGCGGCGGCCACGATGCTCGGCTGCACCTGCTCGAACTGGTCAACCACGCGTTCCTCAACGTCCAGGGCGACCCCGGCGTCGATGCGTTGGCCATCAACCGCGACCCCCGTCACCGTGCGCCGGCCCTTGACCCGCTGCAGGCTCGGATAGTTGACCCAGGTCACCAGGCTCTTGGCCGCGATGCTGTTGGCCCGCGACCGCTGCTTGGATGTCAGCTGGTTGCGGCTGTTGCGCCGGTTGCCCCGCGACGAGATGAGCAGGGCCTGTGCGACGGGCACCCGATGCGGGATCTTGTAGGGCGCCATGCCGGTCTGCATGACGACGAGCACGTCGGCCGTCGCCCGCTGATCGACCGTCGCGTCGCCGTAGAACGGCTTGGCGCGCTCATCGGTGGCGCCCGAATAGGCGTTGAGTTCGCGCACGGCCGTCTCGAGCGTCGGTACACCACCCGCTGCGACCGCATCGCCGTAGTGACGCATCGCGGCCTGCCCTTCGCCCGCGACCTCGAACGCATAGCCGGCGAGGTAGCTCGAGAGCGCCAGCATGCTGCGCTGCGCCTCGCCCTCACCGTCGAGGTACTTTTGGTTGATGACCAACCGCCGCGCCTCGACCTTGGCGCCGCTCGCGTCGCCCAGAGCCAGGTAGTTGATCATGTTGAGCGTATTGAGCAGCAGCTTCTCGTGCGGCGGCGACTTGTAGATCTTCGCATCGTCCGAGAAGAGGTACTTGCTGATGCTGCCCAGCGTGTCGCCGGTCAGATCGAGCACGTCGAGCCACTTGTCGGCGAGTTGAAAGTCGCGGGCCGACTGCTTGAAGTCGCCCATCGCCTGAAGGATCGTGGCCCGCTCAAGCAGCAGCAGCGGGGTATCCGCCTGTTTTTCGCTGGGCATTTGATCGGTGCGATCGACACCCAGCGCAGCGTTGACCTCGGTGAGGGCCTTGTTGGGCGTGCCGGCCCGCATGGACCGCCGGAACGCCTCGCTCGACGACGAATACCCACCGCAGGCGGTCAACGTCGCGAGCAGGCCGAGCAGTAAAATGCGTGGCAGGCGGTACATTTGGGTCCTCGGTCCGTCGTTCGTGGGGCGACTTATCATGCGAAGCCCGTAGGCTTGAATTCCCTCGGGGTTCAGTTCACCAGGCCCTTGGTCAGGTTGGCCTCGTTCTGCCAGCGCACCGCGCCGGTCTCGACCTCGATGGCCTGCATGAAGAGGAAGTACTGCACTCGGCGCTCTTCGCCGCTCTTCTCGGACGAGCTGTAGATCTTGCCGGTCACGAAGTACGAGGCACCGAGCTGTCGGCCGAGCTGCGCGGCCTTGTCGGGATCAAACGCTGCGCCTTGCTGCATGCGCAGCTCGTCAATCAACGCCACTTGGCGCTCACGGCTGATGACCGTGACCTCGCCGCTGTTGACGAGCGTGGTCTCGAACTTCGACAGCAGCGCCTGCAGCTCGCTGTCGATGTGCTCGCTGGTCTCATTTTTGACGGGGAAGATGGCGACCTGCATCTCTTTGCCGCTGCGGGCTGCGTCCTTCCAGCGTCGCATCGCGCCGCTGGCGAGCAAGCTCTTTTGGTTCTTGTTGAAGAGGGTCTCAAGGTCGCGTTTGTCGAAGCCGGTCGACATTGCAAACTCGTCGAGCTCGGGCATTTCGGAGCCACGAACAAACGTCGGACCGCCGCAGCCGGGGAGCAGGAACGCAGCCGAGAGCAGGAGGGTGAGGAGAGCGAGCGACTGTCGCATGATGACCTTCCAATCTTTCAAGAGGGCGCCGTTTCATGGGGCGGCATCGGTCGCAGATGACGCGGCGCACCAATGGATATTCGTTGAAAATCTGTAAAGAGTTCAATTAGTTCTACACGTGAAGCCCAGTCACAGTGTGCGTGCCCATGCCGCACGGACCGACCTAGAAAACCGGGTCAGTCCTTCTCGCCGGTCTTCTCGCCGACGCCGATCTTCTCGAAGGTCAGATCGTCGATCGTCTTCTTCACGATGCCCCATAAGGCTTCTCGATCGCGGCAGCGGTTGAAGATGCCCAGCGGGATGCGGAAGCCGCCCTTGTTGCGTCGCCCGCCGCCGTAGTGCCGCCCTGCGGGGTCAGCGCCGAAGAGCGCCTTGAGGAAGCCGTCGGGGTCGATGGTCGCGCTGTTGGTGCGCAACGAGCCGTCGACCACGTCGCCGTTGACGATCCCGAAGACCAGCGCTGTCTCTACGCCCTCATGCCGTAGCAGGAAGTCGGATGTCTGCGCGATGCCGTCGCGGTCTTCCTCGCGCACGAAGCCGACGCCGGCCAGCAGGAACGTGCCCTTGATGACCTTGTTGTTCAGGCCGCGCTGGATGACCTCCATGGTGCGCGCCGTGACCGACTGCCGGCTGATCAGCCGCAGCAGGTCATTGTCGAGGAACTGTCGCAGATACGCGCCCGCTCGAAAGTCGATCGGCGTCGCCAGCAGCAGGTTGTCGGTGTCGGTGCGAATACCGTGCATCAACGCGGTGGCCAAGCGCTGATGCTCAGCCACGCCGTGCCGCAGCGAGTAGGGCGAGTGCTCCAGGTACTCCGCGTAGATGCTCGCCGTGGCCCCGCAGTCCTCGCGAATGTCAACGAAGCGCGCCTCAAACCCGCCCACCACCTTGTGATGATCAACGAAGGTGAGGATGTCGGGCACCTTGTCGACCTTGATCGGCAGGTGCGGCGTCTGGGTGTCGACAAACGAGATGAAGTCGAATGAGCTGAAGTCGATGTCCTCGCGATACTGCCGCATCTGCAGGTCGAGGCTCTTGACCAGCGCCCGGTTCTCGGGGTGCGAGATCTCGTCGAAATACACGATGGTTGACTCGATCTCAAACTGAGACGCGAGATAGCGCTGTGCCATCGCGGTGGCGATAGAGTCGGGGTCTGGGTGGCCCTTGATAACGATGATCTGATTGCTGCCGCGGGCCTCTTCGAGGGCCTCAAAGTAACCGCGCATGCGCTCAGGAGCCTCGCAGAAGCCGCGAGGCAGGATGGTATAATCGGCGGCCGGGTTCAGCGCCGGGATCTCTCCCGACGTGGCTGGCCTGCGTCCGGGCAGCGGACCCATCGGCCCTCCTGTCTTGGCGCAGCGGGTATGTCTCGCCCCGTCGGCAAAGGCCAGACAGGCGATAAATATCCGCGCCGCGCGCAGGTGATCGGTGAAGCACGGTAGTCCGCTGCGCGCTGGACCGCAAGCGGCGCCGCCGAGTTGTCAGGCGGCGCAGCGCGAGGTGGGGGGCACAGACGTCGCATAGCCCGCGCTCTATCCGCAGCCCTATCCAAACATGTCCATGGCTGTGCCAGCGACCGCGGCGGGGGCCTTGGCCAGGAACAAGATCGCTTCGGCGACCTCTTCGGGCGTGACCTCGGGGGCCAATCCAGTTCCTTTTAGAATTCGGGTGTCTACACTCGCTGGGCACAGCGCAGTCACCACGACGCCGTCGTCTTTGACCTCATCGGCGAGGGCCTGGGTGAAGCCGATCAAGCCGAACTTTGTGGCGCAGTACGCGCCCATATGCGCAGCACCCGCCCGCCCATGCACGCTGGAGATGTTGATGATTCGCCCCTGCCCTGCCGCGCGCATGGCCGGCAAAACGGCGCGCGCGAACAAGAATGGCGCCCGCAGGTTGACGGCCATCACGTAGTCCCAAGCCGCGATCGGGTGCCCATCGATCGGCTGGCGCAGCGCGACGCCGGCGTTGTTGACCAACACTTCGACCGCGCCCTGACCCGCTTCAACCGCCTGGACCGCCGCCTCGATGGCTGCGGGATCGCTGATGTCGCATTCGACCTTCAGCGCGCCCAGCGCTTGAGCGGCAAGTTCGAGCTCTTTGGATGGACGCGCCAGCAGCGCCACTCGGTCGCCGTTGGCCGCAAAGCGCCGCGCAGTCGCCAGGCCGATGCCGCGACTGCCGCCGGTGATGAGCACGCTGCGATTCATCGCCGCTCCGGCCCTGAGCCCACGACGGGCAAACCTGAGCACCCGACCAGGCTGCCGCGCTCGACGCGGGTGTGCACCCGCGCGCTGCGCGGTTCACGCCCGCGCAAGCTCAAGCACAGGTGCTGCGCCGTCAGCGCGCAGGCCGCCCCGTGCGCGCCCAGATGCGTCATCAACGCGTCCGCGATTTGCGCAGTCAGGGTCTCCTGCAGCACCAGCCGACGCGCGAACGCCTGCACCAGCGCCTCGATTTGGCCGAAGCCCACGACCGCCCCGTTTGGATCGAACGCGACGTGGGCGTGTCCGATCGCGGGCAGCAGGTGATGCGGGCAGACGCAATGAAACGGGATGTCGGTGATCACCACCAGCGCGCCCGCTTCGTCGGGGATATGGGCGGCCAAGATCTGCGCTGGGTCAGCCGCGTATCCGCTCAGCAGCGTCTCGCGCCAGAGTTGGGCGACGCGCATCGGCGTGCCATCGAGCTCGGCATTCGGCGGCAGGGCCAGCGCGGTCAGCTGGGCAGCGACCGCCGTCGCGAGGGGATCGTCACTCAACCGCTGCCTCAGTCGCCTTCGACAGCGCCGCCTCGACCTCTGCCGGCGTTAAGAGCTGGCAGCCTTCGGGGAGTACATCGACCGTGAGCCCCTCGAAGACACGCTGACAGCATGCCCGCGCGAGCACGGGCATGGCGTCAGCGTCGAGCATGTTGAAGTTGCAGCAGCCGATGGTGTCGTTAAAGCAGAAGAGCGACCAGTCGCACTGCATCGCCTTGAGCTCGAACTGGATGAACTGAAAGGCGCGAATCAGCGGGATGCCCTCGGGCACCTCGAAGCGCTGATCGAGAACTGTGATCCAGACGAGTCGCTCGTAATACCCATAAATCTTTGGGTTGGGGCGGGTCATCGCCACCCTTGAGCACGCTCAGTCAGCAGGTTGAGCTTCGCGAGATCGATGCCGTGGCTGCCCGGGCCTGCGGAATGGTCCGAGGCGTGAAAGTCGGACCCGCCGGTCTCGCACATGCCAAACATGCGCGCCATGACGCTGTAATGATGCGCCTTGGCGGCGTCATGCGCCGGATGATGGCACTCGATGCCGTCCATGCCTGCCGCGGCAAACCCTTCGATCTGACTGTCGACGTTGGCCACGCCTGGATGTGCGAAGACCGCGACGCCGCCCGCGCCGTGGATGAGGTCGATGGCCTCGGTCACGGGCAGTCGACCGGCGGGCACGTAGGCCACTTGGCCATCGCCGAGGAAGCGCTGAAACGCCTCGTTCATCGTCTTGACCCAGCCCGCTTTGAGCAGAGCGCGCGCGATGTGCGGGCGACCGACGTTGCCGTCTGCGCTCGCGAGCACAGCCTCGACGTCGATGGGCTTACCCACCGCTGCCAGCCGGGCCCCGATGGTGTGCACGCGCTCGACGCGGGCCGTCGTCTGCACCTCGAGGCGCGCCTTGAGCACTGGCTCGGCGCGATCGACGAAGTAGCCGAGGATGTGAAGCTCGCGGGTTGACCACGCGCTGATCTCGACGCCGTCGATGATGGTCACCCCACAGGCGTCGCCCTTGGCGTGCGCCTCGTCGAGGCCGGCGGTCGTGTCGTGGTCGGTCAGCGCCAGATGGGTGACGCCCCGCTTCGCCGCGAGGGCCACCAACGCAGTGGGTTCAAGGGCCCCGTCAGAGAAGGTCGAGTGACTGTGCAAGTCGACGGTGTAGCGCGCTCTTTGACCCAATGGTTGTCCTCTGTCTCTGAAGGGGTCATCTTTCCCGCCCAACCGACTAGAAGTCAATTGCCCGCGGTCTTGTCCGCGCCCAAGGAGTCAGCCCATGTCTGCCGAGGCCACGCCCCCCACGCTCGAAATCGGCCAGCCCGCCCCCGACTTCACGTTGCCATCCGACACCGATGGCGACGTGCAGTTGTCGGCCCTGCGCGGCACCCCGGTGGTGCTCTACTTCTATCCCAAGGACAACACGCCGGGCTGCACCACCGAAGCCTGTGACTTTCGCGACCGTATGGACCGGGTCAAGGCCGCCGGCGCGACGGTGCTCGGCGTCAGCCCCGACAGCCTGCGCAAGCACGGCAACTTCCGCACGAAGTTCGACCTCAACTTCCCGCTGCTGGTGGACGCTGAGAAGGCCGTCAACATCGCCTATGGCGTCTGGCGCGAGAAGAAGAACTACGGCCGGACCTATATGGGCACCGTGCGCAGCACGTTCTTGATCGACGCAGAGGGCGTCATTCGCCAGATTTGGGACAAGGTACGGGTCAAGGGTCACGCCGACGCCGTCATCGAGGCCCTAGAAGCGCTGTAGGCGTCGAATTGTTTGCTACCCTGTGAGTTGCCGACCTTTTAGCTGGCAACCTAGACGCCGCGCGCTGCGTCTAATGACGCGCTGCGTCGACGAGTTTGCTAGACTCGACACTCGACCCACCCAAGGAGCTGTTCGTGGTCCTCGATGTCCTCGCCTTCCCCAACCCCTACTTGCGCAAGCGCGCCGAGCCGGTCACCGAGTTTGGCGACGACCTGCAGCGTATCGTGCACAACATGGAAGAGACGATGGCCGATCGCGACGGCCTCGGCCTCGCAGCGACCCAGGTCGGCTTGGACCTGCGCTTGCTGGTGCTCGACCCCTATGCCTTCGAAGGCGATGACGGTCTGGGCAAGCCCAACGTCGTGATCATCAACCCCCAGGTGGTCTGGGAGAGCGACGTCAAGATCACGGCCGAAGAGGGCTGCTTGTCGTTTCCCGGCGTCTTCATTCAAGTCGAGCGTCCCGAGTCGGTGACCATTCGGGCCCAAGACGCGGCGGGTGCGACCTTCGAGTTGAGCGGCTCAAAGCTGGGCGCGCGGGCCCTGCTGCATGAGATCGACCACCTCAACGGGGTGGTGATGATCGATCACGTGTCGCATTTCTCGCGTCAGCGGGCGCTCAAGAAGCACAACCGCAACCAGAAGGTGCTCGCCGAGCCGCCCGAGCGCGATGCGTCGCGTAAGGGGTTTCGGCGCAAGAAGCGTTAGCGAACAGCTGATCCGGGCTCATCCAGCCTGCTCTGGCCTCGTGCGGCCATCCGGCCTCATCGAGCCTGCCCTGGACTCATCCAAACTGATCCAATTTGCAGATCTGTTCAGATCTGCAACACCTCAACCGATCCTTTCTGGAGCGACCTGACCTTGGTGGGGGTCGAGCGGCGCTCTGGGGGCGTGCGTGAGGCGCTGTCGTTGCAGATGCGGTCGCCGCAATTCCCCATTGGGATCGAGATGTTGTGCGGCGCCAAGGCCTATCGCAACGTCGCCCCTCGGGTGCCCTTCACGGTGGGCCCGTTTCGCATCACCACGCTTGAACAGGATCACCCCAACGGGGTGGTCGCGTGGCGGGTCGAGACGGCGACGCGATCGATGGTCTTCGCCACCGACGTCGAGCACGGCGCCCACCTCGACGTCGGTCTGCAGCGCTCCGCGACGGGGGTCGATCTGCTGGTGCATGACGCCCAGTACACGGCCGCAGAGTATGCGGGCGTGGGTGGTCCACCACGGCAGGGCTGGGGGCACAGCACCTGGCAGCAGGCGGTCGAATTGGCCCAGCTGGCCGGGGGCGCACGCCTCGCGCTGTTTCACCACGATCCGACCCGCGACGATGACGCCGTGGCCATCATCGAGCACGCGGCCCAGCAGCGATTCGCCCCCACCTTCGCGGCCCGCGAGGGCCTGACGGTGGCCTTTTGACGGGTGCCGCAGCGCAAGAGTACGCTGCCGCCGTCTTGGCGCGTGCCCTCGCGCCCTCTCACGATCTCGAGGCGGTCCCCCGCTTGAAGGCGCTTGCCCATCTACGGCTCGACGAGCACGTCGACCTCGAAGATGTGCTGCAACGCATCGTCGATGAGGTGGTGCGCCGACTGGGCGCCGATCGCGGCACGCTCTACCTGGTCGATCACGCCCGCGGTGAGCTGGTCAGTCACGTCGCGCGTTTGCCCGAGTTGGCCGAGATTCGGCTGCGCGTGGGCGAAGGCATCGCGGGCTGGGTGGCCCAGACCGGCGAGTCGGTGATGGTGCCCGACGGCCCCGACGACGCGCGCTTCGAGCCGCGCATCGATACGCTCACCGGCTACACCACCGACACGATCCTCGCCGTGCCGATCCGGCGGGCCGACGACGCGGTGATCGGCGTAGTGCAGGTGCTCAACAAGGTGACCGGGCTGTTCGACAGATCCGATCGCGACCGGCTGCAAGCCCTCGCCGCCGAGATCGCCGGCATCCTCGACCGCACCAGCCTGCGCAGCCAGCTTCGACCGAGCGCCGCGCGGCCATTGGAGTTTCGCTTCAACCATATCGTC
>JBNMOZ010000232.1:0-8539 GCA_051276005.1 Bradymonadia bacterium
GCTGTTTCGGCCCGAGGTCATCGACCCGCACAAGGCGAGCGCGGCGGAGCGGGCGGTGGCTGTCGAGGTGCTCAGCGCCATGCCGTACGATCCACAGACCCTGCCATATGCGCGGGTCGACCTGATCCCGAGCTTGGAGGGGCCGATCCTCTTGGAGTTGGAGTTGACCGAGCCGTCGGTCTTCCTCGGCTACTCAGCGGGCGCCGCCGATCGTTTCGCCGCGGCGCTGACCGTCTTCCTGTAGGCGAAGATCTCGCCGAGCAGGGGTCGAAAGCCCGTCCACCGCCCTCCTGCCCGCCTTCTTCAACACGCTGACATTACTATACTTTCTCGCACTCACGGGCCGCGATAGCCCAGCGGACCAAGGCGCGGGTTGACGCCAATCTGAAGAAAAACTGCGACACGCGGGCGAACTGGCCGATGGGGAGTAGAGGGCGCCGCCGCCCGCGTACCCTGGACCCGACGGAGATCCCCATGCGCTCGACCGCTCGCCACGCATCAATCGCGGTGTTCGTGCTGTGCCTCGCCGCGTCGACTTGGCCGGGCAGCCCCGCGTCACCGTCGAGCCTGGCGCCAAGCACAAGTCAGGTGCCGAGCCCGGCGCACGGCCAAGCGCAAAGCACCGCGCCCGACACCCTGCGCAGGCGCGCCTGGATCGGCGTTGAGCGCGACGGCGTCGTGATCCTTCAACAAGGCGTCGACCCGGCCCTCGCCCAGCACCTCGCGCGCTGCCCACCGCCGGGCCCGGTTCGACCCGGCGATCGCCTCTCGGTGGATCAGAATTGCTCGACGCGCATCACGCCGCTCCCGGCGCGGCAGCAGCTCGCCCTCGGCCTGCGCCTCGACGTCAACACGGCATCATCTTCAGATTTGCAGGCTGTGTCGGGCATTGGCCCGGCCTTGGCTCGGCGCATCATCGCGCGCCGACCGTATACGACCCTCGCCGACCTGGAGAGGGTCAGCGGTATCGGGCCTGTTCGCCGCCAGCGGCTTACTTCGAGTCTGACCCCGGCGCCGCCGCCGCCGCTTTGGCCTTCTTCGACGTCCGACGCTTCAACTCTGCGAAGACCTTGAGGTTTTGCGTCAGCGTCTGCTGATGCATTTTGACCTTGTCCAGGCTCTGCTGCACACCCGACTCAAACGCCGTGGTGACCCACTTGTCGTCCTCGCGTACGAACGTCAGGGACTCCCCCGCCTGGGTCGACAAGATGGTCGACTCGCCCTCTGCGCCGGGCAGGCCCCGCACGGAGAGGCCAAACTTGAGCCCGTCGGTCACTTCGAGGATATCGAGCTTGGGCGCCATGAGAGCCGCGAAGAGCGCGCCGGTGTCTTCGGCCCCGAGCACGCCCTTGGGATAGGCCGAGCGCGCCGAGAGGCGCTGATCTTCGGGATACTTCTCGGCGATGGCCCGATTTTGCTCTTTGAGCAGCGTGTGCAGCTCGGCGAGCTTGGTATGCGTCGCCGTCGATGTCTGTGCGAGCACCGCTTTGGCGTCACGGGCAACGATCGCGTCGCGCAGTCGATGCAGAGCCCCCGCAGGTGTGCTGGGGTCATAATTTTCCTCGCACGCGGGCAAACCCACGAGCAGAAGCACGAGCAGACTCAAGAGTGGGCGCATACCTCTGCTGTACCGCTCGCGCGCGCCGCCGTCAATCGGGCGTCGCCTGGAGGCCCGGACGAGGGTTCATTCAGCCCGGGCTTGCGCCGTGGCCCGTTGCGGGGGCAGAGTTGGCGGTATGCGCCTCTTCGCCCCCATCGCCGACACCCGCTCTGCCCTGCGCCCCATCGCATGCGCTCCGCTGACTCTGGCATTGGGCGCGCTGACCCTGGGCGCGCTGACGCTGCCCGGCTGCGCGGGCCGAGAGAAGGATCCGGCGCTCGTCGCCTACCAGTCCTTCGCCTCGTCCGTCCGCGGTGGGCGCGCCGATCGCGTCTGGAACGGCCTGACGCCCGAGAGCCGCGCCCGCTTGGCGAAGTCGCTGGGCATCGCGGCGGACGCGACTGGCAAACAGGCCGCTGACGTCTTGGGCGTCCGACCGGGTTGGCAATTTGAGTTCGATTTGCCTCAACAAGCGAAGATGGATCGCGAGGCGAGCACCCCGGATCGCCGCGTCGTCCGCGGCCCTTTGGCCGGCCGGCAATGGCGCATCGTGATGCGCCAAGTCGACGGCGAATGGCGCGTCGATCTTGACGCCTCGCGCCCTGCCGATCCACAACCGGGCTGACCGCCCAGGAGCTGAAAAACTTGGAGATGCCGGGTACGCCGAGCCTGCCACCACCCACGCCGCCCATGCCCGAAACGGGTGCGCCTGCGCTCAAGCAGGGCGATACGCTGGGCGGCCGCTTCGTCATCGACGAGGCCCTTGGATCGACCCCCACCGGGGCGGCCTGGCGGGCGGTCGATGAGAAGAGCGGTCGGCGCATCGTGCTGCTGCTGCTCGACGCGGCAATGCTGAGCGATCGGGCGATCACAGACCAGCTGCGGGCCTCCGTCAAGCTGGCCACGGGCCTCGCAAACAAGAACATCGCTGGCGTCTTCGGCATGGGCAAGCAGAGCGATCGCCGCTATGTCGCCCAAGAGTTTGTTGACGGCCGCTCGCTCGCCACGCTGCTCGAGACCAAAGCCGAGGCCGGCAAACGCTTCAGCATCAAGGGCGCCTACAACTTGGTCGCCCACGTCTGCAACGCGCTCGAAGCGGCCCGAGCCGTCCTGCCCCACGGCACCCTGCGCCCGTCGTGTGTCCACGTAAATCGCCAAGGCCGCGTCAAGGTCGCCGAGTTCGGCCTCGCGGGCCTGCGACCGGCCATCGCCCGCGGCGTCACGGGGCTCGGCCCCTGGGATCGCCCGTTCTTCCATCAGACTGAGGGCATCGTCGATCCGGCTCAGGCCGATCAGCGGGCGCTCGGCTTGCTGGTGCTCACGCTGTTGACGGGCCGTCCGGCGGTCGCCGAAGCCGACATGTCCGAAGTGCTGATGGGCCTGCCGGCTGGCCTCGTCGACGTGGTGCGCGGCGCGTTGGATCCCACCCACCCCGGCGCCGTCAGCAGCCCCAAGGCCTTCAAGCAAGCGCTGCAAGCCGCCACCGCCGAGTCGCGCGCGGCAAGCGATGACGACGCGAGCGAGGGTATCGCGCCGCCGCCGCCCTCAGCTGATGACGCGCCATCGGCCCCGCCACCGATTCGTGCGTCTACAAGTGCCCCCGGCGCCGCCCCCTCTGCTCTAGACGTGCCCGACGATGGCACGCTGCAGCGCTGGCTCGTACGCCGCGACGACATCGACTACGGTCCGTTCTCCCACGACGAGGTCGTCGCCCAGCTGTTCGATGAAGAGATCGACGCTGAGAGCGAGATCTACGACATCGAGACCGACCGGCGCCTCACGCTCAGTGAGTTCACCGCGTTTGAGACCGACCTGGTCTCTTGGATTCATGAGAAGGCCAAGCGCGAGAAGGTGCGCGCCGAGGCCGCGACGAAGGCCAAGGCCAAGCGCCGCAACCGCATGCTCGCGATCTTCGTGGGCGGGCCGCTGCTGGCCATCGGCATCGGTGTCGGCGGGTGGGTCTGGTACCAGTCGACGCTGCCGACCCCGACGCGCGCCTACGTGCCCCAGCTGCTCTCGCGCATCGAGGGCACTCTGCCCATGGTCAAGCTGCCCGAAGAGGCGCCCGAGACGCTCGCTGAGAAGACGGAGCGCAAACAGGCCGCCTCGGACGCCCTTGCCGGAGCGCGCGCCACCAAGCGCGCCCAGAACGAGCACCGCAAGCGCACCCGCGAAGACAAGCTGGTCGCGGCTGGCAACGAGTTGAGCCTGGGCAGGGCGAAGGGCAGCGGCAAGGGCTTCGACAGCAACGCGTTCAACCGCTTGATCGCCAAGCGATCCGGCAAGCTCACCAAATGCCTCGAGGCCGAGGCGCGGCGCGATCCCAGCCTGCGTTCGGTCACGGTCAAGATGACGGTCATCCCCCGCGGCGACGTGATCAAGGTCGGCCTCAAAGACGGCAGCGCCCGCGGCGCCAGCTGTGTCCGATCAGCCCTCTCGGGGCTGAAGGTGCCCGCCTTCGACGGGACGAACAAGAAGGTCGCGCTGCCTTTCCAGGTGCGCTGAATCACTGGAGATTTCTTGATGATGTCAACGGTCCGTGCCGTGCTGTGCCTGTGCCTCCTCGGCTGGGCTGGCTGCGATGATGGCGCAGGCGATGGCGGCGATGTGGGCGTTGTCGGCGGCGCTGGCGGTGGCCAGGGCGGCGAAGGCGGCGCCCAGGGCGGTGCGGGTGGCGACGGTGAGGGCGGCATGGGCGGCGAAGGCGGCGGCATCGCGTCGTGCGAGACCGACGATGCGTGCCCACCCGGCGCAGTCTGCCGCGATACGGCCTGCGTGGCGGCCTGCGAGAGCGACGACGACTGCGGCCCCAGCGCCGCGTGCACCGATCAAGCCTGCGTCCCACGGACGCCCTGCGCCGACGTGGCCGACTGCAGCGCCGGCCAAGCCTGTGCGTGCACCGGCTACTGCGTCGACGCCCCCGGCAACCCGTGCCAGGGCGCTCTGCAGTGCTCCCCGCAAGAGTATTGTGATGACTGCACCGGCACCTGCGCGGCCCGCGTCGAGGCCTGCGGACGCTGTGGATCGAGCGACGCCTGTGCGCGACGCGGCGACATCTGCGCGCCCATGGGCGCCGCCGGCCTGACGCATTGCCTGCGCGCCTGCCCCGGCGGCCAAGGCACCTGCGACGGCCTGGGGCCGGGGTATCGCTGCCAAGACGTCGACGGCACCATGGCCTGCGTGCCATCGACCCGTGAATGCGCAGCCGTCCAGCCCTGCAACGAAGACGCGCAGTGCCCGCAAGATCACTTCTGCAACGAGACCGGGCGCTGCCAGGAAGGCTGCATCGGCAACGACCAGGCCTGCCCGAATGGCGAGCTGTGCCAGGGCCTGCGCTGCGGTCCGCCCTGCGTGAATGATGGCGACTGCGGCGTGGGTGGCGAGTGTCAGGACGATGGCCGCTGCCGCGTACCGGGTGGCTGCCTCACGAGCGCCGACTGCACCGAAGCGCAGACATACTGCGACGTGGCCCAGCGCCAATGCGTGCCGGGCTGCCAGGTCGACGACGACTGCTTCGACGCAACCCTCGAATGCGTCGCCAACGCCTGCCGCGAGCGCGGCTGTGCGGCCAACTATCAATGCGCGTTTGGTGAGGTCTGCGAGCTTGAGACAGCCCAATGCGTCGAAGCCGAGGGCCGGCACTGCGAAGAAGGCTGCGACCCAATGGACGACGCCAGCTGCGGCGACTCCGCGCGCTGCCTGTCGCTGCAGGATGAAGAAGAAGAGCCCATCGGCGACTTCTGCTTCGAGCGCTGCCTCGACGCCCCCAATGAGTGTCCCCAGGGCTACAGCTGCGTTGAATTGACCGATATGGACGGCAACGTCCAAGACCGTTTGTGCATCCGTCGATGCGACTACACCTACGAGGAGGACTGAGCATGACCGATGCGCTGCTGCGGGCCATGTTGGCCGCACGCCCCGAGCTCACCGCCGATGGCGACGCCTTCGATGTGCAGAGTGACGCGAGCGTCGAGCTGCTGTTGACCACCCAGTCGGGCCACGTGCCGCTGAGCAAGGTCACGCGCGTCGTGCTGGGCGAGTTCATCACGATCTCAACCCAGGACGCCGACTATCTGCTGCCCCTCACGCGTATCGCCGGCCTGAAGGTCTCGACCCGCGCCAAGGACGAGACCCGCACGGGCTTTCGGCGCTAGCGCGTCATGGCCGGTGCACAGCTATCGCCCAGCACATCGCCCAGCACATCGCCAGCGCGAGTGCTCGTCGCTGCGGGCCTGATCCGTGGCCGCTTGGGCACCCCCCAGGCCGATCGCTTCCTCATCTCACGCCGCAAGGCCGACGCGCACCTGCCCAACGCCTGGGAGTTCCCTGGCGGCAAGGTCGAGGCGGGCGAGTCGCCGCCCGATGCGCTGATTCGCGAGATCAGCGAAGAGCTGGGCGTCCAGATCGAGGTCGGTGACATCTACGCCATCGGCCATCACGTCTACCCCATCAAAGAGGTCGTGCTGCTCGTGTACGAAGCGCGCATCGTCGCCGGCGAGCCGGTGTGTCTGGGCGTCGCAGCGTTTGAATGGATGCAGCCCGCGCAAGTCGCCGAGCTGCCGCTGCCCCCGGCCGATCTTCCCGTCGTCGAGCGCCTGCGCCGCGACCTCGCGGTGGGGCCGAGAGCATGACGCCGCCCTCCTTTCTGCTGCCAGATCTCGACGCGACCCATGCGATTGGTCGTCGAATTGGCGCCGCGGCCCGCGACGGCGATGTCTTCGCGGCGGTGGGCGACCTGGGCGCGGGCAAGACGTCTCTGGCCCAGGGCATCGCGCGGGGCGTCGGTGTGCCCGATGAGGCGTACGTCAATAGCCCAACGTTCGCGATCTTGCAGAGCCATCCAGGGCCGCTGACCTTCCACCATATCGACCTTTATCGCCTGGGCGACGAAGACGAGATGCTGGGCCTGGGCCTCGACGACATCGTGGGCGTCGAGGGCGTCAGCTACGTGGAGTGGCCACGCCGCGCGCCCAGCCTGTTTGCGCCGACGACAATCTGGTTGGGGCTGGTGACCGAGGGCGCGGGGCGGCGGCTGATCATCGGTGGGACAGGTGCCGGATTCGCGCGTATTTGCGCGGCGTTATCTGATGAACGCCCACCCGGTTGATCCGGGCAACTGACCGAACTCTCTATTCATTCCTGTACGCTGCGTTTCTGGCCTTTTTATTGCTCCTGTCGACCCCCGTACGCGTCGGTGTTCACAAGCTGACACCGCGCGGCGAGGGAGGGAGCACCCATGATTCGAATCTTCACTGGATGCGCAGTGCTGCTGGGGTTGACCGCGTTTGCGGCCGCAACACCCCAGATCGACTGCACGGTACAAGACCTCCGCGGCACCGACCGCGGGCTCCTGTCGATGAACGATCTGGTCTTTGAGATCGTGCTCGATGAGCAGGTCGCCCTCGACGAGGGCCTTTGGACGCCCGAGGCGTTCTGCGCGATTCAGGATGACGACTTTGTCGCCTTCATCTTGCCGGTCCCGCGACTGCCTGAAGACATGCCTGTCAGCCCCGCCATGGGCATTGGCGGCGAGATGCTCGAGCCCTGGACGGCGAAGGATCCCAAGCCCTCCGCAGGCAGCATCGCCCGCGCCCCCACCGTCACTGATACGCCCGACACGACGACCACTGTGGTCGAGCGCCATCACGGCCTGGTCTGGGGGCCCACCGGCGTCGATGAGCCCGCGCCGAGCCCGTCGCGTGACTCTGCCGAGCACCGCGTCGCCGCCGACGGCTGCTCGGCGACACCCGGTGAGAGCTCCGCCTGGTGGGGCCTGCTCGCGCTCCTCGCCGTCGCCCGTCGGAGGGATGCTCGATGAATGCCCCTCTGCTGACCGCCGAGCTCTACGCGCCGCAACCCCTCGCCATGACGAGCCCGCCCTTACGGGTCACCCCGGCCCTCAACCGCTTCCGCATCGCCGTGCGGGCCCGCGTCAAGCGCGCTGAGTTTGATGACGAGCGCCAGGCCCGACGCCACGCCGTCCTCGCGCTGATCGAAGCCGTCTTCGACCGCGACGACGCCGAGACGATCGACGCCTTTGAGACCGTGCTCAACGGCTGCCTCGACCTGGGCTATCGCGCCAAGCCACTCGCCGCCTTCGTCTTCGATACGCTGCATCGGCGCCTCGCCGGGCGCGTCCGCCGCCGCCTCTCTGCCAGCGGACACGACTCCGACAGCGAAGAGGTCTCTGACCTGGTGTCGACCGCGGCGGTCGCGATCCAAAAGCTCATTCGCGGCGCCCGCCGCGAGACCCACACCCTGCGCTATGCGCTGCTGCTGTCGATCGCCGAGCACCGCACCATCGACTATCTGCGCCGCCGGCGGCCCGAGTACATCGGGACCATCGATGATCGCTTTACGGCCGACGTGGCCAGCCCGTGGCCGCGGCCCTCAGATGGCGGCGATCCCGAGCGGCTGTTGTGGGTCGCTCAACGCCGCGCCTTGGCCCATCGTCTGCGCGACGCTGTCTTTGGCGCCGTCAACGCCCTGCCCCGCCTGGAGCGTGCCTGCCTGATCCTCGTCGAGATTGAGGGGTTGGGCTATCCCGAGGTCGCCGAGCGGTTGTCGATCAAGCGCACCGACGTGGGCAACATCGTGCGCCGCGCCCGGCTGCGCCGCGATCGCGCCCTGGTGCCGCAGCTGCGAGACATTCGTGGCATGACCGCGCATGTCGGCTTCGGCGGCATCCAGTCTGACCGCGACCTGCGCCTCTCGATGCTCAAATGGAGCTCTGAGATGGACGGCGCGTTCGAGGTCAGCCCGTCCTGGGAAATCTGTGCCGCAGCAGCCTGAGTCGCGCCCCGGTACTTCCCTCTACGTTCTTGCTCGGGCCGAAACGGCCGTTGGTCTGCTACCCTGCGGGCTCTTCGACCGGCAGGAGGCGTGGGTGCCCCTGATGACTTGCGAGGCAGTGTCTGAGGCCCTCTTGGGGCTCTTGGA
>JBNMOZ010000233.1:0-8525 GCA_051276005.1 Bradymonadia bacterium
GTCGAGGGGGGCGCGGCGCGGGCGTCCGAGCTCGCCTGGCTGCCCTCGTCGGCGCCGAAGATGCGCTGGTGGTCAACAACTGCGCTGCCGCGGTGATGCTCGCGCTGACGGCTGTCGCGCGTGATCGCAGCGTGCTGATCAGCCGCGGCGAGCTGGTCGAGATCGGCGGCGGGTTTCGCGTGCCCACGGTCATCACGTCTGCGGGCGCCCACCTGATCGAGGTGGGCACGACCAACCGAACGCACCTGCGCGACTACGTTGATGCGGTCACCGACGACGTCGCCGCCATCGTGCGGGTGCACCACGGAAACTTCCGCCAGATCGGCTTCACCACGCGCCCCGCGCTGTCGGATTTGGTGCAGGTGGGGCCGCCGGTCATCGTGGATCAAGGCAGCGGCGCGCTCTTCGAAGACGATCCCGACTCGCTCAGCGTCAAGTCGGCCCTCGCCGCGGGGGCGAACCTGGTCTGCTTCAGCGGCGACAAGCTGCTGGGCGGTCCCCAAGCGGGCATCATCGTCGGCGACCATGTGTGGGTCGAAAAGCTGCGTCGTCATCCCTTGTTTCGCGCCCTGCGGGTCGACAAGACGATTCAAGCCGCGTTGGAAGGTACGCTCGACGCCTGGGCCGCCGATGACGCCTTGCCGATTCGTGATATGCGGGCGGTCTCGATCGCGGCGCTGACGGCCGAGGTTGAGCGCTGGCAGGCCGCGTTGGGTGGGCCCGTCGCCGCCGAAGTCCTCGCGCTCGAAGGCACGATCGGCGGCGGCAGCCTGCCGGGTCGCACTTGGCCATCGGTGGGGCTGGCGATTCGTCGACCGGCGCCCGAAGCCCTGGCGGCCGCCCTGCGAGGCGGTGATCCACCGGTCATCGGGCGCATTCACAAAGGCGCCCTGCTCTTTGACGCGCGCACGGTGTTGCCGCTGGGCCAGGGAGACGCGCTCGTCGCGTCGATCCGTGCGGCCATCAGCCGCCTGAGCTGAGGTCGCCTGGGCTGAGCCGCACGGCGCCCGGCGTCGCGTCGGTGAGCGCCCCAATACAGATCCCGTCGACGCCCTGCGCTCGCAAAGCCGCCAGCAAAGCATCAACGCCCGTGGGCGCCACCGCGATGAGCAGCCCACCCGAGGTCTGCGGGTCGGCGAGCACGCGCACCATCGGCGTCTCTGGCAGATCGGGCGCGGCATACCGCCAATTGCGGCCGGCGCCCCCCCCCAAGCCAGCGGCCTGTGCGCGGGCGAGCGTGCCGGGCAAGAGCGGGATCGCGTCGGTCTCGAAGTGCAGACCGACACCCGATGCTTTCGCGAGCTGCACCGCGTGGCCGAGCAAGCCGAAGCCGGTGACGTCGGTGACGGCGTGCACCGCGGCCGACGCGCATGCCCGCGCCGCCCCGTCGTTGAGCTGCAGCATGTTCGCGATCCAGGCGGCCTCGGCGTCGGCGCCGAGCGTGCCCGCCCGGTAGGCCGAATAGGCCAGGCCACCGCCCAACGGCTTGGTCAGCACGAGCGCGTCCCCTGCCCGGCCCCCCGCGTTGGTGCGCACCCCGGGCTCACGCACGCGCCCCACCACCGCGAGGCCGTACTTGGGCACGTCGTCCTTGAGGGTGTGCCCGCCGACGATGATCGCGCCCGCGGCGCCCACCGCCGCGGCGCCCCCCTCGAGGATGCGCGCCGCGATGCGGGTGTCCATCGCGCCCGGGAAGGCCGCGAACGCCAAGGCGAACATCGGCGTGCCGCCCATGGCGTAGACGTCACTGAGCGCATTGGCTGCGGCGATTTGGCCGAAGACGTACGGGTCGTCCACCACCGGTGTGATGACGTCAATCGTCTGGATCAGCAGGTCGTCACTGCCGGGCCAGCGCGTCACAGCCGCGTCGTCCAACGTGCCGCTGCCGACCACGACCGCAGGGTGCGTCATGGTCGGCAGACCGGCGAGGATCTGCACGAGATCCTGGGGGTCAAACTTGGCGGCTCATCCGCCCGCGCGGGCCCAATCGGTCAGTCGTTTCATGTCGGCCACGCTACCCGGCGCGAACGTGCCGGACAAGGCGGTGAAGGGGTACACTGCGAGCCGGAGGTGAAATGCGGCGCGTGTCGGGTGTTCTCTTGACGATAGGGGTGGTGATCTTGGGCCTGGTCTACGGGTGCCAACGCCGGATGCTCTTTCCCGGAGGCGGCCCCGCCGAGGCCCTGCCGCTCGCCCAGCGCGTGCCGGGCGCGATCGCCCTCGACGTCGAGCACGCCGACGGGCGCAGCGAAGGCGTGCTGCTCAAGGGCGACGGGGTCGTCGAGTCGGGGCCGGTGCTCGTCTTCGCCCACGGCAACGGCGAGCTCATCGATCAATGGGTGCAAGACCTGCAGCCGTACCGCCGACGCGGCATCTCGGTCGCCCTGCTCGAATACCGCGGCTATGGGAGATCGGGTGGGTCAGCATCCCAGATTCACCTCGCCAACGACCTTGCTCGCTTCATATACCTGCTCAAACGTCGACCCGAAGTGGATCCGCAGCGTATCGCCTATCACGGACGATCGTTGGGCGGCGGCGTCGTCTCGGCCGTCAGCGCGAAACATCCGCCCCGAGCGCTGATCCTCGAGAGCACGTTCACGAGCATCACCGCCATCGCGCGCGGCTTGTGGATCCCCGGGTTCGTGGTGCGCGATCCCTTCGACAGCCTCGCCGCGCTGGCCGAATGGCGCGGCCCGAGCCTGGTCATCCACGGTCGGCTCGATAAGGTCGTGCCCTTCTCGCACGGGCAGGCTTTGGCCCAGAGGCCCGATGCGACGCTGCTTGAGCGGGACTGTGCGCATAACGACTGCCCCCGCGACGCGGTGTATTGGCAGGCCATCGACGCCCTGCTGGCCCGCAGCGGGATGCTGCGATGAAGTCGACTCGCTCACGTCGAATGCGTATGGTCCCGCATATGTTTGCCGCGCTGCGTTTTTGGGGGTTGGTGGGGATCGCCGCGGGCGCGAGCCTGGGCTGCTCCTTCGTCATCGATCTCGAAGGCCCGAGCTTCGTCGAGGTCACGTATACCGAAGACGTCGGCCTGCCGCCGGCCGTTGATGCGACGGTGATCGTAGACGCCGCGCCCATCGACGGCAGGGTGCCCATCGACGCCGGGCCACAGGACGCGGCGGTCGAGCTTCCCGATATGATGCCGATGCTGCCTGAGTTCGAGCTGACGTTGTCTGCGGCGGCGCCGGTGATCGTGCACTCGCCCAACGGTGAGGTGCGCGCGAAGCTCGATCAATCCGATACATTCCGCGTCGTCGTGTTCGACGGTGAGGCCGTGACGGCGCGCTTCGGTGACGCGACGCTTGTCAGCCTGACCGGCCTGCAGGTAGGCGGCACAGCGCCCATCAGCCGTCCGATGACGACCACCCGCACGGCGACGATGCGGGCTCGATTGCCATCGCCATATCCCACCGCGACCGGCTACGTGATGACCAACGGCTGCCGCAACCTCTCGTGCATCGGCGAAGAATGCCTGCGCTGGCTGGAGGGCGAACTGAGCTTGTCGGTCACCAACGCATGCGCGCCAGGCGACGTAGTGCGCACGCTCGCCATCGCCACCCTCGATGGCCAGCCGATTGGATGGATGCAAGCCCGCGATCCTTTCCCTGAGTCGGCGAACGCTGAGCCTGGCTTCGGCGAATGGCAGGACGACTTCGTAGAGGTCACCGTGCACGCTACCGGCGTCGAGATGCCCGACGTGCACGGGTTGCCGTGGGCGCAGTTCGCGTTCGACACCGACATCGCGCCGCGCCGAACCGAGACGGGCCGCTTGGCGGTCCTTGTGCCTGAGAGCTTTAGCGAAGTCGCCGAGTTCGGGCTCGATATCAACCCGCCTGGAGGCGGCGCGCTCGGCCGATCTCAGCAGGGCATGCGCAGCTGGCGGCGCACCGAAGTGTCGCTGCCGGTCGTGCTCGAAGCGCGGCGCCTGCCGCCCGTGCCTCGGGTGGTCGTCGAGCCTGACGCCGACGGCGCTCGCCCCACGATTCGCTGGACCTTCGACGACGACGCGCTGATGCCCGCGGGCCTCGCGCGGGTTGAGTTCAACTGGGACACCGAAGACGCCAGCGTGCAGTGGATCCTGTTCGCAGACGCAGCTGCGGGCCAGTTACGCCTGCCGCACCTGCCGATGGAATGGGCCGCCCTGAGCCCGCCGGCGGGCACGTTGGGTCGCGCAGCGCAGGTCACCATCGTGCAATGCTTGGGCAACGAGAGCCTCAGCGATCACTACGCCGATCCGTGTCCCGTGTATGGCCCAGGTAAGCGCGACGCGACCGTCCAAGACGTGCGCTGGAGCGCAGGGTTCATTGAGGGCGGCGCAGAGGGCGGCGACGTCGAAGGGGCGGGCGAGTAGCCCCTCATGGCTGGCAGGTCAGAACTTCGAAGGCCGAAAACCCGGGAGCGTCAAGCGCGGCACACCTGAGACCGCCCCGCGCCGCGTCACCGCCGCCGCGCCCATCGCGCATGCAAACGACAAATGAGCATCCAGCGTCTCGGCCGACAGCCGCGCTGGCGTCGCAGACTCCCGCGACAACCGCATGAGCAAGGCGGCCATGAAGGCGTCTCCGGCGCCGGTCGTATCGACCACTTCAACATCGGGCGATGCGACCCGACCCGCGTCGTCTCGGCGCGCCCAGACGGCGCCATGCGGCCCGCAAGTGACCACGGCCAACTCGGCCCCGGTCTGCACCAGCGCTTGGGCGGCCTCAACCGGATCGCGACAGTCTGTCAGGAACAACGTCTCGTCGCTGGAGCACTTGATCACGTGGCAGCGCTTGAGGGCAGGCATGAGCCGCGCGTGCAAGACCAGCGGATCGCCCCAATGCCGCGGGAACGTGCCAGGGTCGGAGCAAATCAGCCCGTCGCAGGCGTCGATGAGCGCATAAATGGCCGCCGCACCGCTGGCCGTCCGCATCACGCCGCTTGAGAAGCACATCGCCCGGGCGCGCGCCGCATAGGCCGGATCGACATCCGTGGGCGCCAGCAGGCTGTGAGCGTCGCCGCCGCGATGCAGGAACGATCGCTCTCCGCTGGCGTCGAGGGTGATAAAGCACAGGCCGGTCTGCGCTTCGTCGCTCATCCGCACGCGCGAGACGTCGACCCCTTCGAGCGTCAGGCGGCGCCGGATGAACCAGCCGAACTCGTCATCGCCAACGACCCCCAAGAACCCGACGCTGGCGCCGAGCCTGGATGCGCCGATGGCGACGTTGCCCGGTGCCCCGCCGCTGTGCAGCTCAAAGCCAGCCGCGTCGCGCAGTCGTCCACGGTGCAAGGGCACAAAGTCGACAAGGGTCTCGCCGACCACGAGCAGGTCGAAGGCGGCGTCTTCAATCGTCGGATCGGTCATTCGCGGCGCTGCAGCCAGGGCGCGACCGGCAGGGTCGCCTTTGCGTACGCCGTGCACTGGGCCGCGGTGACCCCGCGGTAGGCGTAGTGCTGATCGAAGTAAGCGCGAAAGCGGAGCAACAGCGGCTTCATCGTCGAGCGCAGGTGCACCGGCGCGGTCTGATAGCAGCGCTCGCCGGCGCAGAGGTCGGCCGGATGCCGCGGGTACCGATGGATCGGAGGCAGCGGTCCACCGAACGAGAACTCGACAAGCGCATCGCTGCTCTTGCCCGTGAACCGTCGGTCTCCCGCGCCCACAACGTGGGTACTCGCGAGCCGGTGCAACAGCCAGTCGCGCTCACCGTGCACCCGGTTGAAATTGGCCTTTTCGGCGTCGTCCATCGCCATGCCGACCTGCGGTCATGAATGAGGCGGCAGTATACTGGAACAAGGGCCAGCGCAGAACATCTTGGCAAATGAAGCGCGTGAGCCCTGGTTTCAATACGATTTTGGCGCGGTCTCAGTACGCCAGCGCGTCTGCTGCGAGGGCTTCGCCGATGGCAAGGGCGGCGCGGTTGAGCGCAGCGCGTCCAGGGTACCCCGCGATGGCGACGATCCATCGCTTGCGGGAGCGGCGCCGATAGATATAGACGACGTCGCTGATCCAGCCCTCTGAGAATCCGGGCTTGTGATACATCACGAGCTCATCGTTGCCGAACGCCTTGGCGATGTTGTTCACCACGTCCATGCCCCGCTTGCGCTTGGCCTTGAGGGCGTCGATGATCAGCTTGCGGTCCCGCCGGTGGATGTTGAACGTCTTCGACTTGGGCAGCTGCTCGGCGAGCATCAGCCGGGCCATGCCGCGGGCCAGGTCGGCCATGCTCGAGCAGGCCGCCGAGTGCTTGCAGGTGTAAGTGCCCTTTGACGTGCGCGCCGGCAGCGTGCGGGTCTTCTTGCCGCGCCGCAGCACAATCTTCGGCGATGACTTGAAGGTCCGCGCGCCGGTCATCGGGATCCAGCGAGAGGTCTCGTACGGCCGATGAACGGCAGACTTGTGCATCTCCTGGCCCTTGAGGGTCCTGCCATTCATCCAGTCGTAGCCGGCCAACTGCGCCAAACGATTATGAGCGATGTTGTCGCTCTTGATCAGCGACGCCTCGAGCAGCGCCTGCACCGTCGTCTCGGTGTGCGCGCGGTCGAAGAAGGTCACCTTGGCGCGCGAGTCGAAGCCCTTCGCCTTGATGCGCTCAGCCGCCGCGATGGCGCTGAACAGCTTGACCGTCGACGCCGCGTTCCAGTCGGTGTTGTCGTCGGCCGTCTGATCCCAATCAAACTCATGTTGGTACGCGATGCCCTTGTTGTTCTTGGTCAGCTTGAACTCGATCACCCGCGCCTTGAAGTGCCTGCGGCCGTTAAAGCCATAGTCGGCCAGCACCTCGCGCAGCTTGGGCTTGCCCCGGCGGCGGGTCTTCTTGCCCTTCGTGGCCTTCTTCCCCTTGCGCGCCTTCGATCGACGGGCCTTTGGGCCCTTGATACATGTCCACCGCAGCCGACAGGCCCGCGGCAGGTTGAGCTTCGCCCCCGCACGCAGCGCGTTGCTCGACATGTTGTTGGCGGTCTTGAGCGTCGCTTCGTCGCAGCCGCAGGCTTTGCCGATACGATTGAGCGAATCGCCCGAACGGATGGTGTAGGTGACCGCACCTGCAGGCGTCGCAATGCCCAGCAGGCCGATCCAGATCGCGAGCGCGGTCCAGCGCATGGGTTACTCCCCGGTGGGCGAGAAGTGCATGAAGTCTTTGACCTTGTCGGCCCGCGCTCCACCCCACTTCCAGAATCGGCTGAACGCCGCGTGGGCCGGTCCACCTTCCCGAACGCTCGATTTAGGGCGACGTTTCGGGTTCCAGGCGCCGCCGACGCGCAGTTTGCAGCGCTTGATGTCGGCCGCCGTCTTAGGCACGCCGTCGATCTTGCACCGGCCGTACAGCCCGTTCTCGCCCGCGTTGATGTCGATGGCCGTGCCGTAGGAGTGGTTGGAGAACTGCTGGCGCATGCCGTCTTTGATGCGACCCCGCGTGCGACCCACGCGGTAGCCGATCAGCGTGCGCAACGTGAAACCCGCCGCCTTGGTCTCTTCAAGCGCGGTCTTGACCTTGTCGGCGTAGTGCCGGCAGACCGTAATCTTGGGGATGCCGTCCAGCTCGAGGGTCGCCTGGTCTTCGCGACAGACGGTGCAGCGCGGATCCTTTGGATCGCGCTCCTCGGTCGTCAGCTTTGCGCGCGTGGTCTTCACCGTCTTGTGATTGACCGCCTTCTTCTTGACGGTGCTCCAGTTGTACGTGCGGTAGGTGCATTGCGCTGTCGGATCGGGCTCTTCGAAGCCCGGGCTCGCGAACAGCGTCAACAGCAGGGTCATGATGATCATATACGCTCCGTCGGGCGGCTATTTGCGGCGCTTCTTCTTCTTCTTGCGCCGATCGATGGGCGGCCCATCAACATGGCTGACCGGGATATGCGTGTCGTCCTTGATGCGCATCCACGGCACGATGCTGCGGACGCTCCTGACGTAGTCTTCCTTCAACCAAGCCTGAAAGCTGAGGAACGTCTGGCTGTTGTAGCGATAGTCGCCGTTGCGCTTCTTGGCGGCCAGGCTGCGCAGCAGCAGCGACTTGTCGTCGACAAACTGGGCCTGCATGTTCGCGCGAAACTGGTCCTTGTAGCGCCAGTAGCCCTCGGCGTTGGACGTGTAGAGCACGCCCAGTGGCAGGTTGAGCGCCTTGGACGCCGCCCCGATGCCCTCGAAGCAGCCCTTGTCGAGCAGGTTGCACAGCACAGGGCGGGCGCGGCCATCGATGATGAACTGGCGTACCCAGGTGTAGGTGGCCTCATCGCTCATGAAGCTGGGCACCTTGCGGGCGGTGAACCAGCGCTTGGCCCGCTTGAGGCGGCGATACACGCGATTCGCCCAGCTCTTGAAGACGAAGACCGTGCGCTTCTTCTCCTTCTCGGTGCCCGGCAACTTCTCCATGAGGAGCGCCACGCTGGCCTTGCGGTTCTTGGTGGCCCACAGCGCGAGGAACTGATCGATGTTCTCGGCCTGGGTGAAGAAGACCGCGTACGACTGATGCATGCGCTTGACCCACGGATCGTAGTCGGTCATCCAGGCGATCTTGGGCTTCATCCAGCCGATGAAGGTG